>JAFAEA010000089.1 GCA_023424355.1 Chloroflexota bacterium
GCGTACCAGATGGGTAATCTGGATTGCGAGTGAGGCTGATGTGGCTATCAGGAACCCATTCCTCGAACACATACGGCCCGGAACCGACTGGTTTGTTAGCGAGGGAATCCTCACTGAAGGATTCTGGCAGCAAGACACCCCACACCACCATCTGGCTGGGTAACCAGGCGGCCGGTTCGCTACAGATGATTTCGGCGTTGAGGTCATCGATCACCTTTACTTCAGTGATGACATCGTAGAGCTCAGATATCTGTGAATCCGCCTGTTGGATGTGTTCAACATTGCGGACAATCGCCTCCGCGGTGACTAGTGAACCGTCGTGGAAGGTCATGCCCTCTCGCAGCTTCACGCGGAATGTGATGGCGTCGTCGGTCTCGAACGATTCTGCAGCTTGGGGCAGAATATTGCCGTCCGTTCCGAAATCCAGCAGCGAATCGTACACCGAGTGCAAAACACTCCAGTCTCGTGTGGAATACGTGAGTGCTGGCGTCAGGTTATCGGGCGAACCAGAGAGATCGATCACCAACTCCGGCATGAGCTCGGTAGTGGGAGTCGCCTGACGAGCGACAACAAACTTTGGGATGGCAGCACCCATTGCTGCGCCACCAACAAATTTCCTTCGAGTAGTCATGCTCCCGAATGTCCTTTCAATGTGGGATCGAGCCGCATCCGCAGCCAATCGGCCGCGAGATTGAGAGAGGTAACAATGATGACAATGGCAAGTCCGCCGATGACACTGACCCACCACCCGTTATACAGAAGCTCCTGGCCATCGCGTACGATGCCACCGAGCGAGATGGTTTCGATGGGAAGTCCGATGCCGAGCCAGGTGAGCGAAGCGCTCCAAAGCAGCATCGAGCCGATTTGCTGGAAGTAGACGACGATCACGATGGGCATCAGGTTCGGCAAGATGTGGCGTAGCATGAGGTGCCGTCGCGACGCTCCCATCGATTGCGACGCTCGCACGAACTCGGAGCTGCTCACCACCCTCACCTGAGATCTCAGCACGCGGGCGTGGGTGATCCATCCAGTTCCGATGAGGAGAAGCACAAGCGCTATCGCAGACTGACCGATAGTGGCCGACACCATAAGACCGACGGTAATGAACGGCACGGCGAGGACCGATTCCACCAGCAAGGTGATAATCCTGTCGATCCAGCCACCAAGAGTCCCGGCGATCATGCCAGCCAGGGTGCCAACGACGGCCGCGCCGGTGGCGGCGATAACGCTGATTTCCAGGGAGTTGCGCGATCCTGCCAGAACCCGTGCGAGAAGGTCCCTGCCCAGACCATCAGTTCCCAGCGATGTGCCACCAAATCCAATTGGTGGAATCAGTCTGTCAGTAAGCGATTGTTTGGTCGGCGAGTCAGCGAAATGCGGGCCGACAGCGATAGCAACGATAACCAGAATGAGCGGCATGATTCGCCAAGGAATGCGATCAGGCGTGCGCGGTCGAAACCTTCGTACATTTCTTGCGCTTCCTTCGAGAAGGCGAATCGAGACAGGTTGATCAGCCACGGATCGCCTCCTCTCTCGTCGCCAGTCGAGGGTCAATTGCCATTTGGACGAGATCGGTCACGATATTGATCACGATCACACCAACGGCGGTGACCGCCACGAACGCATGAATCACCGGCAGATCGCGCTGCAAAGCTGATTGCAATGCAAGTCGACCAATCCCTGGCCAGGCAAATAGCGACTCCACGACAACGGTGCCACCAACCAGGAACCCGGCCTGCAGCCCGATGTAGCCGATTGCTGGAAGCATCGCGTTCGGTGCCAGATGTCGGAGGGTGATACTGCCTTGCCGAAGGCCTTTGCTGCGTGCCGTGCGGATGTAATCCGCATTGGCCACATCATCCATGCTGGTAGCGAGGATTCTGGCGATGGTACTTGCGGGCTGAAGCGCCAAGGTAAGTGCCGGTAGCACGATCGAAAGGGCACTTCCGCGACCGGAACTGGGAAGCCAACCGAGACGAACGGCGAAGAAGAGCATCAACACTGCCCCCAGCCAGAATGTTGGGACGGCTTGCCCGATTGAAGGCAGAATCTGAAGCGCGGTCCGCACTTTCCCCGGGCGATTGACCAGCAACGCGTAGCCAATACCGGTGATGGTCGCCAGGATGAGGGAGACTGTCGCCAGCTGGAATGTGGCCGGAACGCGCGCGAGCACGGCATCGAGCGCTGGCTGATTATCTCGCCAGCTATCGCCGAAATCACCCTGAAGTCCGCGCAAAATGAAGTTGCTGTACTGCTGCCATAGAGGATCGTTGAGACCGAGTTCATCTCGCATTTGCTCGCGCAGTTCTGGAGACACGCCTGGCGGGAGGAACCCTTGAGTAGGATCGCCAGAGAGATGGATCAGCACGAAAACAGCAGTGGATGCCAGCCACAATGTGGCCAGAATCTGTATCAGGCGTGCTGCAATCGAACGAACCATGTACCTACCCGCGTGTGAGGTTGGGAGTTCGCCAACAAGCCCAGACACTTGGCCTGGCTTTCGGCAACCCTCCCGGAGCCTCTGGTAACAAACGTCGGGCACAAAAATGCCCGAGGCCAGAAGCCATCGGGATAAACATGTTGCGGAGTGGAAGCATCGGCAGAGGGCACGGAAACCGTGCACACCACAGAGCTTTGCTCACCTTCTCCCATCCGGACTATACCGTCGGCCCCGGAGTTTCACCGGATCGTGCGCTTGTGTATCACGTGCGCTTGCGGGCTGTACCGCCGGTCAGGACTTGACCGCCATCGCTCGACGATCTCACCAAACCCCGAAGGTTTATGTGCATGTATGGTACGTCGCTTACCGAAAAACAGCAACCGCCGGGCATTCTCCCGGCGGTTGCCTGAAACCTGAAGTACGGTGAATTAGTCTCCGGCTCTTGCAGTTTGCTGCATAAGGAACTGTTGCATCAGCGCTTCCTGATCGCGCTTCTTTGCATCGGACTTTCGCTTACCTCGCCATCCGATGAATGACATGAGCGCAAATCCAGATGTGAAGAATCCGTATACACCGAGATCGGGGAACGAACTGGCACCCGAGAAGAATGCAATCGCGGCGATCACAAACATGATCATCGAGGCCCGTGGGAATGAAATCACCAGCGCGCCAGAGAGGAGGACGATCAGAGAGCCAAGAAGCCCGATAGCCGCAGCGGATCCGGCTGCCTCATCACCTGCCACTTCAGACAGGCCTCCGACCAACATTGTCTGAAAAAACACCAATACTGACATTAAGCTACTTATGATAGCGGTAGCGATCCTCATTCCTGCTCTTATTCACTGGTAACGCGCCCACGCACATTTAGTTCCCAACCAAATATTAGTATAGTTATAAACTGTTTGCAAGGGCAAGCATTTTCTGGGGTGCTGGTCGCCTGGAAGCAGCTACAAAAAAAGCCGGTGTGGGCAAAACGCCCACACCGGCTGAATGACCTGAAGAACTAGTTGGCGCCGATGGCATCCTTCACGCGGTCGAAGAAGCCCTTGCCCTTCGGTTGCGGAGTCACTTCCTTACCGAGGCTGGAACTGAGCTGCTCGAAGAGCTCACTCTGCTCCTTACTGAGCTTCTTGGGGATAACGACTTCAACCGTCACCAGTTGATCGCCTCGCTCCGAACCGCGCAAATCCGGAACACCCTTGCCGCGCAATCGGAACTGCTGTCCGCTCTGCGTGCCGGCCGGAATGGTGAACACCACTGGTCCATCGAGCGTATCGATCTCGATATCATCACCGAGTGCCGCCTGGGCGACG
>JAFAEA010000122.1 GCA_023424355.1 Chloroflexota bacterium
CGTGCTTGAAGAAATTCACCGGGTTGCTGACGTCGTCATCCGGAGTTGCGGTTGCCGCTTCTCGCAGCGCTTCCTGATTGCTCGGAATCACTGTCTGCACCTTGGATGTGCTCTCGGGAGTCGGAACGGTTCCTGTGAGCAAATCGTGCCGACCAACGGTATCGTCCACCAGTTCCATCAGCTCGGTTTTGCGATTGCTGAAGAGCTTGTCGCCCTTGCTGAGCACGATGGATGCGTTGGCGGTGATGGTGACAGGTGTGCTGAGTCGCTCCTTGCCATCTTTACCACCCCAAACCACCATGGAGGCCACCTGAGCGCCCGCCATATCGATGATCTGCACCAGCTGGCCGGCCTTCACATCAAACACTTCGGCGGTACCGGTGGAAATCTGTTTACTCTGCACCACGCGGCGCCCGACAAGTACATTTGCCATTCTGTTATCTGCCTTGCACTGCTAGATCGCACTGACCGGATAGGCCCGGCCGGTAAATACCCGGTTATTGTACCGCGCAATCGGGGTGGTTCTGCCCGTTGCTTTAATGATTAACGAACCATTTGCCAACGATATCGAATCTATAATCTCCTCAATATAGGGGGAGAGGGTATGACAGGATCCGTGCGGGAACTGGTGGCGCTGGGTGCCAAGCTGGGAATAACTGCGTTTGGTGGGCCAGCGGCACACATCGCCATGTTGCGTCAGGATGTGGTGGCCAGCAAAAAATGGATGAGCGAACAGCGATTTCTAGATCTGCTGGGGATCACCAATCTTATCCCGGGCCCGAACTCGACTGAAATGGTGATGCACGTAGGTCAGGAACGAGCTGGCGGCAAGGGTCTGGTGGCAGCCGGAGCATCGTTCATCATTCCAGCGGTACTCATCACCCTCGCCTTTGCCTGGCTCTATGTTGAATATGGCACCACCACAGAAGGCGAATGGATACTGCTCGGTATCAAGCCTGTGGTGCTGGCAGTGGTGGTGCAAGCGATCTGGAATCTTGGTCGGACTGCTCTCAAGAATGCCCAACTAGCAGTTCTGGGAGCCATTGTGCTCGTGCTCTATCTTCTCGGAGTCAGCGAGCTGGTGCTACTGTTCGGCGCTGCACTGGTGATGTTCGGAATTTACCTGGTGCAGCAGCGAAGGTCTGCACCCACCGCCTCGATCGTCGCGCCCTGGATAATCGTTCCGGCGCTGATGGCGAATCCGGAGGTGCCCTACTCTCTCACCAGACTCTTCCTCACGTTCCTCAAAATTGGCGCCGTGCTCTATGGTTCTGGCTATGTGCTGCTGGCATTTATCGAGGGCGATTTCGTGAATCGCCTTGGCTGGCTAACAAAGCAGGAGTTGCTGGATGCCGTGGCGATCGGTCAGTTCACGCCGGGTCCGGTATTCACCACTGCCACCTTTGTCGGCTACATCGTCGGCGGATTTCCAGGAGCCATTGCTGCGACGATCGGTATCTTCTTGCCGGCATTCATCTTTGTGGCCATCGCGCATCGCTTCCTCAATGAACTCATGGACAAACCCTGGACCCGGCCATTGCTGGACGGCGTGAATGTAGCGGCAATTGGCTTGATGGCAGCGGTTTCCATTTCTCTCGCGCGCGATGCTGTTGTGAACTGGTACACAGCGGCGCTTTTCATAGTGGCGTTGATGCTACTCATTCGATTCAAGGTGAACTCAGCACTCCTGGTGGCTGGAGGTGCCGGCGTGAGCGTGCTTGTGAATGTGCTCACGTAGAGGTGTGGGGCATACTTGAGCAAACAGTTCCGGAATTCATCGGAGACGAGCACCATGGAAACCTGTACCAATTGCGGCGCATCCCTACGACCCGGCGCGAAGTTCTGCACAACCTGCGGAACCCGACTCAATGAAACTCCAGCTACACCCACCAACTACCAGGGGTGGGGAGCGCCTAAGTCGGAAGATCAATCGGATTCGCAAGAAACGTCCGTGCTGAACGCCGTTGAGCCGGCAGCGAAGCCCAAAGAAGCGCCGTCGATCCGAGGCGGGAGCCAGCGCTCCGCCGATAGTTGGGGAAGCGCATACTCCAGTGGATCGTCTACTTCCGGTTCCGGAAACGATCCTGCCAGTCGGTTCATTTCCGCGCTGGATGCCGACGTCAAGCCAACTCCGGAATCTCCAACCGCCGAAGCTGAAAGTGCAGACGATGGCTGGGGGAAGCCAGCGTTCACCCCACCATCACCATCGAACTGGAGCTACAGCGGTGGCGTTTCTGAATCAGGTACATCTGAGACGGAACCAGAAGGCGACACGAATTCAGGCTGGAACGCGTCGTCTACCTGGACAACTCCAGCCAGCACCACAACGGAAGCTGACGACGATGCGGACGATGTCATCGATGCAGAGTTTTCAGAAGAAGTCGCCGAAGCAGAAGATATCCAGACCACTGTCGCAGACCCTACCCGGGAAACTGATTCTGCCGGCTTCACCGATGATGGCGACGAAGAGGTGGATTACCTCAGTGGCGACGAGAATATCGAAGTCGCTGGGCCTGAGACTCCACTGCTTGCTCCGGATGATGCCCGGACGCGCGCAATTGAGCTGATAGATGAGCTCCGCCGCATGGTGCGCATGATGGGCACCGGCAGCGAATCCGACCCCGGTGCCGCCGCAATGGCGCTCACCGAGGCCGTGCTCAATGTTGGCGATTACGATGATGAGCGCAGCGTATTGGCGGACATCCAGGAGGATCCCCGCGATATTCAGGCGCTCTCCAATCTCGCGCAGAAGGCCGACAAGATCGATGCCCTGCTGGCCGAGCATCAATCGCTGGTTGATGCAATAGAGAAGGCCACGAGAGATCTCACCGGATAGCTACTCACCTCCGTAGCGATAGGCAAATAGCAGTGTGTCCCCGGAAATCAGCAATCGAGAGAACTGCGGCGGTGCTTCGTCTAATTCATTCGTGCAGATCATCAATTCTGATGTGAGAGCCTGCACCTCCAAATTCGGTATCAGTTCGGTGTACGGCACACGGTTTATCAGGCTATCCAGATTGTCGCCGCGCCAGGTCACGACATCGGCTGCCTGCTGCGCCATTTCTGCTGCATCGGTCTCGAGCACAATGAAATCTCTGGCTTCAGGATTGTGAATTGTCTCATCGATCGATGCGCCCGCAGTGAGTCCGGTGCACACAGATCGGATCACCGGCATACTGCCTACCGCATCGTTGGAGCTTTCAAAGGTTTCCTCGAGTTGCGCGAGGGATTCGGCAGTAGCCGATTGTGATCCGACCAATCCCTCAAACATCAGCATTTCCCCATCGAGGAACCATAAACTCGAGGTGTCGATCGGCAATGTCACGAACAGCGGTTCAAGTTCATGTACGCTGGATTCAGATTCACCAGCAGCCACGGCCTGAATACCTTCCAGTAGGCGTAGGGTTGGCGCGTATGCGATGGTGGTATCATCCAGAATGGCAATGTTATTGAATCTGGCAATCATGCGGCCCTGAACCGGATGCAAGATATCCATCTCTCTATCCTCACCAATGGTCCAGTAACTGCCAAACTCGTTTTCCTTTCTCTCGTAGTCCACAGTTTCCCAGAACGAAACCAGGGTTTCGGGAATCTCTCTAACCCGCATAACCAAACACGCTTCCGGTGGCACTCCGAACTCGATAGCCTGGGCAATATTGTCCATAGAAAATCCCGCCAGTTCTTCCAGCATCAAGCCGTAAGTGAGGAAATGCGGGATGTTCGCGTAATGGGAACGCATGGCAAGGTCACCATCGGATAGATTGGCCACTTTCTCACCGTGCGTATCGCCTAGAGACGATGCCTGCCTCTGGTAATCGTTCCAGGTGATATTGAGACCACCCGTCACAATCCCACCAGGAACATACCCGAGCATGTCCTCAAGTCGGTTTCGTGACGGTTCAAGATCAATCTTTGTTGGCGATGCGGTTTGCGCTGTTCCGCTTCCGAACATAAGGAATGGTGCGGTGGCGGCTGAAAGGGAAAGTGAACGTCGAGATAGTTTCAAGGCTGACTCCATTGTCTTTGGCTGGCATATATAACAAAAACGCAAAGTGGAACGGTATTGTTCCACTTTGCGTTTTGTTCATCTCTGTTCAAGAGCATCGGAGCAGTTTTGTCGAGTCTCCTTAACTAGAAGAACCTAGCTCTCCTCTGGCACCCACGCGAAGGGAAGAATATCCTGATTAATAATCATCTGGAGAAATCGCGCACCCAAGGCGGCCTC
>JAFAEA010000128.1 GCA_023424355.1 Chloroflexota bacterium
GGTACAGCGGCCCCGAACGCGAAAATGTTTCCCAGAAATCGAATGGCTGGACCGGTAGCAATCTCTGCCGTTGGATCAACGATGAGTACGATGAACTTTGGCGCCAAACCCAGGCACAAACGGATCCTGAAGCACTCATCGATCTCTTCATTCAGATGAATGATTTGGTGATGAACAACGATGTGGTTGCGCCAATTGTGTTAATTGGTGGCGGCAGTATTGGTTCCAACAAGCTTCGAATGGAAACACTCGTGGCCGGATCATTCTCTGGTGCGTACGCAAACATCGCGAACTGGAATCCGGTGGAATAAGCCTCCTGGGAAGCGTTGGACCCCCCCATTTCGAAAAGTGATGCGTGGAAATCAACAAGTGTGTTCAGATTGCACGATTCTTGTTGTTACCTAAAGTGTGTGTGAATTACTATTTGACGCAATGCTTCTGCATCACAAGAAATGGACGAGGTCCACACGCTGACAACGGAGTCGGCAAAACCGCGCAATTGTGCGAGGTTTCGCCGTATTCGCATGTATGGCTATTTGGCGTGGTGCATTGGGCAGGGAGTGTTCTCCTTCGGGAAGCGTGACCACGTACGGCATGGGCCGTATGCAATCGTTGTTGGTGCGGTATGCACATTGGAGGATCCAGAGAATGGTTCAGAACAAAACAACCGGTCCATTGCGCGAATTGTTTGACTCGTATAAGGCTGGCAAAATCAGCCGCCGAAGTTTCGCTCATGGTGCGGCGGCTCTCGGCGTAAGCGCGCCATTGGTTGCGTTCCTGGGCAATCAGGTATCTGCGCAGGATGCGACCCCCGAAGCAAGCCCTGCCGGTGAAGCGGCAGTTCGCCCCACCTCTGGTACCGAGGGTCAAACTCGCGGTGCTGGTGGACATCTCGATATCATTCAGTGGCAGGCAGTTACCCTGCTGAGCCCACACATTTCCTCTGGCACCAAGGATCTCCTTGGTGCTCTGCCCATGCTGGAGCCATTGATTCACTATCTCAGTGATTCGTCCATGGTTCCAAACCTGGTAACCAAGGTCCCATCCCAGGAAGATGGCGATCTCGCGGAAGATCTCACATCGGTCACCTTCACCTTGCTGCCGGACGTTCTGTGGAGCGATGGCACGCCATTCACCTCGGCAGATGTTGGCTTCACCCTCGATTGGTTGGGTGATCCTGCAAACAACTCGGTCAATATCGGTGAAGTCGAATCGGTAGAAAGTTGGGAAGCAATCGACGATCTGACGATCACGGTCAACTTCTCCCAGCCGAACCCCTTCTGGTTCACGCCATTCACGGGTACCAGCACCGGCTTCGTGTACCCCAAGCACATTTTGGAGGTAGAAGGTAGCCACGATCAGTTCCTGCTCAATCCGGTAGGCACCGGTCCGTACGTGGTTGAGAGCTTCACTCCAAATGATGAACTTCGCCTGGTAGCCAACGAGAACTACCGAGAGCCGAACAAGCCGTTCTTCCAGACTATTAACATCAAGGGTGGTGGCGATGCTGCGGCAGCCGCTCGTGCCGTGCTACAGACAGGCGATGCCCAGTTTGCGTGGAACCTGGTTGTAGAACCAGATGTACTCACCGCTATGGAAAGCGATGACAACCCGGGCATGCTGATTCCTTACGCAGGCGTTCAGGTAGAGCGTGTGAACTTCAACTTCTCTGATCCAAACACCGAGGTGGATGGTCAGATGAGCGAGATGAACACTCCACACCCGTTCTTCGCCGATGCTGCTGTCCGCGAGGCGGTGGCGATGGCAATCGATCGCGACACCATCGCCCAAAACTTCTATGGTCCAACCCAGCCGGCGGCTGTCAATATCCTCAATGGTGACCCCCGCACCGATTCGCCGAACACCGTCTTCAATTTCGATCCCGATGCTGCCAACGCACTTTTGGATGAGGCGGGCTGGGTACTTGATGGCGAAGTGCGATCCAAGGATGGAGTCGCACTTGAGATTCGATTTGCGACCTCGGTGAATCCTGTTCGACAGAAATCACAGGCGGTCATCAAGGCCAATCTTGAGGCCATCGGCTTCCGGGTTCAGCTGGAGCAGATCGATTCCGGTTTGTACTTTGATACTGGTGAAGGTAACGATCAGTCGATCTACCACTTCTATTGGGATCTCAATATGTACACCGGCGTTCCGTCCTCCCCGCGTCCAATCGGCTTCTTCGAAGCCTGGTACGCGGGTGAAAACGGCTCGAACGTTGCGCAGGCAAGTAACAAGTGGCTCGGCAACAATACCGCCCGCTATGTCAACGAAGAGTACGACGCACTCTGGGAGGCAACCCGCACAGAAACCGATCCGGAAGTGCTGGCCGATAACTTCATTGGCCTGAACGATATCGTGATCAACGACCACGTCATCATCCCGTTGGTGGTGGTGGGTGCGGCCCGCGGCGTCGCCCGAACGCTCAGTGCCGAGAACATTGATCTGGCACCATTCAGTTACGACTACTGGAATATCGCCAACTGGAACAACAACCCGGGATCCTAGAGATTCTGAGTTTGGTTTGAACCCAACAAGCCGGGGTCCGCACAGACGGATCCCGGCTTGTTTGTGCCCGAAGCACGGATGCAATGCAGTTATGTAGCCACACTTTTCCTTGCATACGCCCTATGAGATTCGTACAATACGGCCAGTGCAACTGTAACGAATAGGTGGGTTATGCCCAGCGCTGACAACGACGTCGGCTATCGAGTGAACACATTTTCCACTCGGTCGAGTCGTTCAGTCGTACCGATGTTCTGATTGGAGCATCTCACGTCGAAGAATCCGCGTGACCATTTGCGCTCCGCAATTGGCCGTGGTTCTGAGTTGCAGCATGCGCTGCGCCCGTTTGCACTCGTGCCTTTGGCACATTGGAGGATTCATTCCATGGATCAGAAGAAGACAACTGGACCATTGCGCGAACTTGTTGATTCGTACAAGGCCGGCAACATTAACCGCCGAAAGTTCGCTCAGGGTGCTGCGGCACTCGGTCTCACCGCTCCTATGGTGGCATTCATTGCCGATAATGCTGGCGCGCAGGATGCAACTCCGGAAGCAACCGCAGTCGGCGAAGCACGCGTGCGACCAGAAGTTGGTACCGAAGGTCAGGAGCGAGGCGCTGGCGGTGATCTGAACATCATCCAGTGGCAAGCACCGTCGTCCATGAGCCCGCACGTTGAGACCGGTGTGAAGGATTTCCTTCCCTCGGTACTTGTGCTAGAACCGCTTATTCACTACCTCAGCGATGCATCGATGGTGCCGAATCTCATCACCAAAATGCCAACCCAGGAAGATGGCGATCTCGCCGAGGATCTCACCTCAGTAACCTTTAGTCTTGTACCAGATGTCACCTGGAGTGATGGTGAGCCATTCACCTCTGCCGATGTCGGTTTCACCATCGATTGGGTGCAGAATCTCGACAACGCTTCGGTGAACCTCGACACGTTCGCACCAATCTCCGATTACGAACTGGTGGACGATGTCACCATCAAAGTGAACTTCTCGGCCCCGAATCCGTTCTGGTTCACCCCGTTCGCTGGTACCAGCACCGGTTTCGTGTATCCGAAGCACATTCTTGAAGTCGAAGGCTCTCACGATGCCTTCCGCAGCAACCCAACTGGCACCGGCCCGTATGTGGTGGAGAGCTTCACCCCGAACGATGAGGCCACCTTTACGGTCAATGAGAACTACCGCGAGCCGAACAAGCCGTTCTTCAGCCACGTCACCATCAAGGGTGGTGGCGATGCTGCTGCCGCAGCCCGCGCTGTTGTGCAGACCGGTGATTTCGATTTCGCCTGGAACCTCCAGATCGAGCCAGATGTAATCGAAAGCATGGAGAGCGAAGACAACGCAGGTGTCTTCCTGCCATACCCGGGTGTTGCCGTTGAGCGCATCAACTTCAACTTCTCTGATCCAAACACCGAGGTGGATGGACAGCGAAGTGAAATGAACACACCGCACCCGTTCCTCACGGATCCGGCTGTGCGCCAGGCAATTGCCACTGCAGTGGACCGCGATACAATCGCAAACAACTTCTACGGCAACGGCCAGGAGGCTGCCACCAACATCCTCAATGGTGATCCGCGCACGGACTCGCCGAACACCGAACGTGTATTCGATGCCGATGCTGCTGCAGCTCTGCTCGAAGAAGCCGGTTGGGTGCTCGATGGCGATGTGCGATCCAAGGATGGTGTCGCACTGGAACTGATTTTCGCAACTTCAGTGAATCCGGTTCGCCAGAAGACCCAGGCTGTTGTGAAGGCAAATCTGGAAGCCATCGGTTTCCGGGTGCAGCTGGAGCAGGTCGATGCCGGTATCTACTTCGGTGGTGAAGAAGGCAACGATCAGAACATCAACCACTTCTACTGGGATATGAACATGTTCCAGAGCGTGCCAAGCACGCCACGCCCTCTTGCCTTCTTCTCTGCCTGGGTAACCGGCGAGGGTGGCGAAAATATCGCCCAGGCCAGCAACAAGTGGAACGGCCAGAATCAGGCTCGCTACCAGAACCCAGATTTCGATCCGGTGTGGACCGCTGCCCAGACCGAGACTGATCCGGAAGCATTGGCGGATCTGTTCATTGAGATGAACGACATCGTGATTCTCGATAACGCCATTCTGCCGCTGGTGGTGGTTGGTTCTCCGCGTGGTGCCAGCAAGCGCCTTCGCGCCGAGAATCTCGAACTGGCTGCCTACAGCT
>JAFAEA010000129.1 GCA_023424355.1 Chloroflexota bacterium
GGTACAGCGGCCCCGAACGCGAAAATGTTTCCCAGAAATCGAATGGCTGGACCGGTAGCAATCTCTGCCGTTGGATCAACGATGAGTACGATGAACTTTGGCGCCAAACCCAGGCACAAACGGATCCGGAAGCACTCATCGATCTCTTCATTCAGATGAATGATTTGGTGATGAACAACGATGTGGTTGCGCCACTTGTGTTAATTGGTGGCGGCAGTATTGGTTCCAACAAGCTTCGAATGGAAACCCTCGTGGCTGGATCGTTCTCCGGTGCATACGCAAACATCGCCAACTGGAACCCTGTGGAATAGGGTGCGCATTGGCTCTTGCAGGTGAGATGGCGTCTCATGTAGAGTAGGTCCAATCGTTCTATGTGATCTACAACGTACCGGGCCCGTGAGGACCCAACTTCGCGTATCTGTGGTGTCGTCGATCCTGCAAGAACGTTGGCGTATTTTCGTTCCAGATGAAGGGAAACGAGTATGGCAAATGGACCATTGAAGGCATTGGTAGAGCAGTTCGCTGCGGGAGAGGTTTCCCGTCGCGAGTTCATGAGCAAGGCCGCAGGGCTCGGCGTCGTTGGTGGCGCGGCACTTTTCCTCGCGAATTCGGTTGGAGTTTCCGCGAAAGCCGGATACCGCAACGGGTTCGCTGTGTATCAGTCTGCCGATGGCACGCCATCAGCCAGTCCGGTAGCGGGAGCTCCAGGCCGACCAGAGGAGAACACGGAAAACCAGACCCGTGGCGAAGGTGGAGAACTTCGGCTCATCCAGTGGCAGCCGCCTGCATTCATGGGGCCGCACACCAGCTCCGGCACCAAGGAATTCCTTGGTGCCCAGCCTGTGCTGGAACCCCTGATCCACTACACGCCTGATGCGCTGATGATCCCGAACCTGGTGACAGAAGTGCCATCGGTGGAGGCCGGCACACTGGCCGAGGACCTCAGTTGGGTGCAGCTCTCGGCACTGCCTGATGTCACATGGAGCGATGGCGAGCCGTTCACGGCTGCCGATATCGGTTTCACCATCGATTGGGTGCTTGATTCCAACAACAATTCGGTGAACCTCTCCAGCTTCGAACCGATCTCCGGCTGGGAACTGGTGGATGACCTCACCATTAAGGTCACATTTGCGAATCCGAATCCGTTCTGGTTCGATGCATTCGCCGGTACCTCCACCGGAATCGTGTACCCGAAGCACATTTTGGAAGCGGAGGGATCGTACGATGCCTTCATTCTCAATCCGATCGGTACCGGTCCGTACGTGGTGGAAAGCTTCACCCCGAACGACGAAGCGATCTTCGTGATGAACGAAAACTATCGCGAGCCGAACAAACCGTTCTTCGATCGCATCTACCTCAAGGGTGGTGGCGATGCTGCAGCTGCAGCCCGCGCTGTGTTGCAAACCGGTGAGTTCCACTACGCATGGAACCTGGTGCTCGAACCCGATGTAATCAACCAGATGGTTACTGAAGATGGTCCGGGTGAAATCCTCGTAGTGCCGGGCACCTCGGCTTCTGTGGAACGCGTGAATCTCAACTTCTCCGATCCGTGGACAGAGGTGGATGGCCAGCGCAGTGAGAAGAACACGCCACACCCGTTCCTCACAGATCCTGCCGTCCGCCGGGCGATCATGCTTGGTGTCAACCGCCGCCAGATCGTGGATAGCTTCTACGGTACGGATCAGGAAGTGGCCACCAACCTAGTTTACGGTGATGAGGCTGTGAACAGCACCAATACCGAGTACGTGTACGATCCGGATCAGGCACGCCAGGTGCTGGACGATGCCGGCTGGGTCGATGGTGGCTCCGGTGTGCGCGCCAAGGATGGCGTGGAGCTGAAGGTGGTGTATGCCACCAGTGTGAATCAGGTGCGCCAGCGCATTCAGTCTGTGGTGAAGGCGAATCTGGAAGAAATCGGATTCAGCATTCAGCTGGAGCAAATCGATTCCGGTGCGTACTTCGATGCCAGTGAAGGCACCATCGATAACATCTACAAGTTCTACTGGGATTTCAACCAATACCAGAGCGTGCCGAATAACCCACGCCCATTGAGCTTCCTCAACACGTGGTACGCCGGACCGGATGGCAACAACATTGCGCAGCAAAGCAATGCCTGGAATGCTGGTAACACCCAGCGTTGGGTGAATGCCGATTTCGATGCGGCATACGTCGCCGCGCAAACCGAGACCGATGCTGAAGCCCTCACCGAACTGTTCGTAACCATGAACGATCTGGTGATGTTGGACGATGCCGTGCTGCCGATTGTGCTCACCAACAACCCACGCGCCATGGATAAGCGATTGAATCGCAACAATATCGCGCGAGCGGCGTTTAGTTATGATTATTGGAATATCGCCAACTGGAACTGGAATCCTGAAAGCTAGGATTCCTGGTCACAGTTGAAATGTATCGGCCGGGGTTCGCACAGACGATTCCCGGCCGATTTGTGCTCACGGCATGGCAGTGGTGCAGTTATGTAGCGACACGTTTCTTGCATACAGCTTGCCGGATTCGTACAATACGGCCAGTGCAACTGTAACGAATAGGTGGGTTATGCCCAACACTGACAACGACGTCGGTTACCGAGTGAACGCTTTTTACACTCGGTCGAGTCGTGCAGTCGTACCGGTGTTCTGTTTGGAGCATCTGACGTTGATGAACCCGCGAGTCCATTTGCCTGGTGCGAGTGGCCGTGGTTCTGAGTTGCAGCATGTGCTGCGCCCGTTTGCACTTGTGCCATTGGCACACTGGAGGATTCATTCCATGGATCAGAAGAGAACAACCGGACCGTTGCGCGAACTTGTTGATTCGTTCAAGGCCGGCAACATCAGCCGCCGAAAGTTCGCCCAGGGTGCTGCGGCACTCGGTCTCACCGCTCCAATGGTGGCATTCATTGCCGATAATGCTGGCGCGCAGGATGCAACTCCGGAAGCAACCGCAGTCGGCGAAGCACGCGTGCGACCAGAAGTTGGTACCGAAGGTCAGGAGCGAGGCGCTGGTGGTGATCTGAACATCATCCAGTGGCAGGCTGCCACCCTCATGAGCCCACACGTAGCCACTGGTGTGAAGGATTTCCTCCCATCGGTGCTCATGTTGGAGCCGCTCATCCACTACCTGAGCGATGCCTCCATGGTGCCGAACCTCATCACCAAGATGCCAACCCAGGAAGATGGCGATTTGGCCGAGGATCTCACCTCGGTCACCTTTAGCCTCATTCCGGATGTCACCTGGAGCGATGGCGAGCCATTCACCTCTGCCGATGTCGGTTTCACCATCGATTGGGTGCAGAATGTCGATAACGCATCCGTGAACCAGGATACGTTCGAAACCATTACAGACTATGAGCTCATCGATGATGTCACCATTAAGGTGAACTTCTCTGCTCCGAACCCGTTCTGGTTTACCCCGTTTGCTGGTACCAGCACCGGTTTCGTGTATCCGAAGCACATTCTTGAGGCTGAGGGCTCACACGATGCCTTCCTCAGCAGTCCAACTGGTACTGGCCCGTACGTGGTGGAAAGCTTCACCCCGAACGATGTTGCCGTGTTTGTGCCAAACGAGAACTATCGTGAGCCGAACAAGCCGTTCTTCAGCCGTGTCACCATCAAGGGTGGTGGCGATGCCGCTGCTGCAGCCCGCGCTGTTGTGCAGACCGGTGAGTACGACTTCGCCTGGAACCTCCAGATCGAGCCGGATGTAATTGCCGGTATGGAGAGCGAAGATAACGCAGGTGTCTTCGTGCCGTACCCGGGTGTTGCAGTTGAGCGCATCAACTTCAACTTCTCCGACCCAAACACCGAGGTCGATGGCCAGCGCAGTGAAATGAACACGCCGCACCCGTTCCTCACGGATCCGGCTGTGCGCCAGGCCATTGCTACTGCAGTAGACCGCGATACCATTGCCAATAACTTCTACGGCAATGATCAGCCAGCCGCCACCAACATCCTTAACGGTGATCCGCGCACGGATTCGCCGAACACCGAGCGCGTATTCGATGCAGATGCTGCTGCAGCAATGCTCGAAGAAGCCGGCTGGGTGCTCGATGGCGAGGTGCGATCCAAGGATGGCGTTGCGCTGGAGATGGTGTACGCCACTTCCATTAACCCGGTACGCCAGAAGACCCAGGCTGTCGTGAAGGCCAACCTGGAAAAGATCGGCTTCCGCGTACAGCTTGAGCAGATCGATGCCGGTATTTACTTCGACGGTGCCGAAGGCAACGATCAGAACATCAACCACTTCTACTGGGACATGAACATGTACCAGAGCGTGCCGAGCACTCCGCGCCCGCTGGCATTCTTCAGTGCCTGGCTGACCGGCCCGGATGGCGAGAATATCGCGCAGGCAAGCAATCAGTGGAACGGCCAGAACCAGGCCCGTTACCAGAATCCTGATTTCGATCCGGTGTGGACCGCTGCCCAGACCGAGACCGATCCAGAAGCTCTGGCGGACCTGTTCATTGAGATGAACGACATCGTGATTCTCGATAACGCCATTCTGCCGCTGGTGGTGGTTGGTTCTCCGCGTGGTGCCAGCAAGCGCCTTCGCGCCGAGAATCTCGAACTGGCTGCCTACAGCT
>JAFAEA010000144.1 GCA_023424355.1 Chloroflexota bacterium
TGCGAAAAGGCATCTCCCAGTAGCTGTTGAATCCGCCAGCGGGATTGACTGCGACCGGAATCGAGCTGACATTACAGCGCTCACACCAGCCATTGACGAAGAAGTCTCCCAACGGAGTCTCAACCGATGGCGTTTCCTCATCGTCCCAATACATGCGGATCACAAGTCGGCGCCACCAAGTGGGATGCACCGTCAACCAAATGTGCTGGATGGCACCGGGGCCTTCGATTTCAGCCATGGTGACCGTTTCGTTCGGCGCGATATTGATGCTGGGGCTAACTTTCCAGCCCTGACCGAGTTCGCGGGCAGGTACGGCACCAGTGCCTTCCTCTGCCATGCCGCCTTTCCCCTTCTCACCAGAGAAGTTTTCAGGACTGATGGAGCGGGTTTCAGCGGCGGATAATCGCCAGATATTCCCGAGATTGTTACCGAGTCCATTGAAATCCGACATGGTGCCTTCCTTTCAGTGCCAATTGCCGTGGTATAGGGTTTCTACGGGTCGTGAACAACTATCGCCGATGTAATCGTTTGCATATTCTCGGACACATTCTAGCATTGTCAAGAGGAAAGTGCGGATTGTATACGCAACCTGAAAAAGATTGTTGAACCCCGGGATTGCTGTGCTACTATGGTGCCACGCAAAAGCATCTATGTTCACCAAGTGAGTTTGGGGCTGCCTGGAGAAGTCTGGAACATGATCGAGTTCCATAATTTGTGTAAACGATTTCATGCAATCACCGCCCTTGGCGATGTGAGTTTCCGCATTGAAACCGGCACTGCTCACGCACTTGTCGGCGAAAACGGTGCCGGAAAATCAACACTGATGAAGATTCTCGGTGGCGCCTATGTGCCAGACGAAGGCGAGATCCGCATCGATGGCGTTCCCGTGCACTTCAATTCTCCTGCGGATTCGATTGCAGCCGGTGTTGGCATCATCCATCAGGAACTCAACCTCATCCCCTACCTCAGCGTGGCCGAGAACATCATGCTCGGAAACGAACCGCTCACCCCATGGCGCACCATTGACCAAAAAGCGAGCCGCGAACGGGCATCCCAATTGCTGGCCATGCTCGGACTCCACGTCAACCCGGCCCGGCTGGTTGGCTCCCTGCGAGTGGGCGAACAGCAACTGGTGGAAATCGCGAAGGCACTGGCGGCAAATGTGCGGATTCTGGTGCTGGATGAGCCAACGTCCGCGCTAAGCACCTCCGAAATCGACAACCTGATGCATGTGATGGAGAACCTCCGCGCCAATGGTGTGACCCTCATTTACATCTCCCACAAGCTGGATGAAGTGTTCCGCATCGCCGATGCGATCACGGTTCTGCGCGATGGTCATCACGTTGGCACCTGGCCGAGTTCCGAGCTCACCGAGCACGATGTGATCACGCATATGGTCGGGCGCGAACTCAACGATCTCTTCCCCAAAACGCATGTTGAGCCGGGCGAGGTGGTACTGAAAGTCACCAATCTCTCCACCCATCCAGGGCGATTCGAGGATCGCCGCGAGATCCGCGATGTCTCGTTCACACTGCGTCGCGGCGAGATTCTGGGGCTCGCCGGCCTGCTGGGAGCTGGACGAACGGAAACGCTGGAGGCGATCTACGGATCAATTCCCAGATCCAAACGGACAGGTTCGATAGAGCTCCGGGGCCAATCCACGGTGATTAGTGGACCAAATCACGCCATCAAATCCGGCATCGCCATGGTTCCGGAAGATCGCAAGAATCAGAGCATTGTGCCCAGCATGACCGTGCGTGAGAACGCCACTTTGAGTCATCTCACCTCCCTCACAAGAATCGGTGTGGTCAATCAAAGGCGAGAGCGAGATGTCACCCGGGAGGAAATGGAGTCGCTTTCGATCAAGGCTCCGGGACAAACCGCCAGCATCAATGCACTCTCCGGCGGCAATCAACAAAAAGTTGTGCTCGCTCGATGCCTGCTCAACAAGCCAGATGTGCTGCTGCTGGATGAACCAACGCGCGGAATTGATGTCGGCGCGAAATCTGAGATCTACGCGCTCATGAGTCAAATTGCTGCCCAGGGAACGGCCATTGTGATGGCCTCTTCCGAACTGCCAGAACTGCTGGCCATGTGCGACCGCATTCTCGTGATGCACGAGGGCCGCGTGGTACACGAGCTCGATGCCGAACACGCATCGCAAACATCGGTGATGGCGGCCGCTACCGGCCAAATCGACTTGTTGATACCGCAAGCCTAACCGGAACGAGGGAAACGACGTATGTCTGCAACTCCACGGGAATCTTCACTATCGGTAACCTCGCTTCTCTCGCTTGTTACCAAATACCAGAGTTATCTGGTGTTGCTGCTGATCTTCGTGATTGCGGCGATTGTTTCGCCAGAACGGCGGGGCGAGAATGTTTTCCTCGGCAGTAGCAACCTGCTAAATGTGGTGAGGTTCGCCTCCGAAAACGGCATCATCGCCATCGGCATGACCCTGGTGATTATCACTGCCGGTATCGATCTCTCGGTGGGATCCGTGCTGGCGCTCTGCGCGGTCACCGCAGCCTACATGATGATGACCCAGGATGCCGGAATTCTCCTCACCATTCTTACCGTTCTGGCTGTGGGGCTTGGTGCCGGACTGATCAACGGTGTGGTTTCCACAAAACTCCGAATCCAGCCGTTCATTGTCACGTTGGCGATGATGAGCGTCGCCCGTGGTGCGGCATCGTTATTAGCCGATGGTTACGCCATTCCGCTAGCGTACGGCGATGGTGAAGGTCTCGCTCCTCCCCAGTTCCGCACCTGGTTTGGCGGCAATCTCGAAATCGGTGGATGGCGGATTCCCGTCAGCATCTTCTATTTTGTTGCCATCGCCCTGATCGCATCGTTCGTCCTGAACCGCACCCGTTTCGGGCGCCACATCTACGCCGTTGGTGGCAACGAGACCGCCTCCCACCTTTCCGGAATCAAAACCGATCGCGTCAAAATCGCCGTGTATGCCATCACCGGAGCACTGGTTGGTATCGCGGCCATGTTACATGCCGCGCTGGTGAGTCAGGGATCGCACATCGATGGTCAAGGTTACGAGCTCAACGCCATCGCAGCGGTTGTGATCGGCGGTACCAATCTCATGGGTGGTATCGGCACCATCGGCGGAACCTTTATCGGCGCCATCATCCTTTCGGTGCTGGATAACATCTTGGGTCTAAAGAACGTCTCCTCCGAATATCAGCAGATCCTCAAAGGGCTAATTATCGTGCTCGCGGTGGTTCTCCAGCGCAAGCGTGCATCCTAATCATCGCTTTCAACACATGGAAAGGGGGCCATATCTGGACTCGAAGCAACGGTTTCTCTCGTTGAAGTTCGTAGGAACAGGAGCAGGAAAATGAAGAATCCAAAACGCATGATTCTGAGCCTCATCGCCATGGTGCTGGTAACCATGCAGCCGATTTGGCTCTCGGCCCAAACTCCGGAAGCATCACCCGCGCTGTCGTCGACATGTCTCGACAAGGGGATCGAGCAGAAGGATTCCTATCTCATCGGTGTTTCCCAGGCCAACAAGGGTGAGCCGTGGCGACAGGCGATGAACGACCAAATCGCTGCCGCGGCCGAGCAATACGACAATCTTGAAGTCGTATTCGCCGATGCTGCGCAGGATAACGCCAAGCAGGTGGCCGATGTTGAAGGCTTCATCGAGCAAGGAGTCGATCTGTTGATCATCTCCCCGAACGAAGCCGCTCCGCTGACCGATGTAGTCGCCAAGGCGTGCGATGCCGGTATCCCGGTGATCGTGCTCGATCGCAAGGTCAATGGCGATCAGTACACGATGTGGATTGGCGCCGATAACGAGAAGATCGGTGAAGAAGCCGGTGCCTATACCGAGCAGTGGTGTGCAGATAACGGCTACGATCCGTGCCTGATCGGCGAAATCCGCGGTCTGGAAGGCTCCACCCCGGCGCAAGAGCGCGGCGATGGATTCCGCACAGGTCTTGGCGATTCCAGTTACGAAATCGTCTCCAGCCAGAATGCCGATTGGCTCCGCGAAAAAGCCCTGCCAGTATCACAAAACATGCTGCAGGCGAATCCGGATCTCAACGTGATTTACGCCCATAACGACCCCATGGGCGAAGCGGCGATCATCTCGGCTGAGAACCTCGGTGTGCCGCTGGATGAAGTGCTGGTCATCGGAATCGATGGTTTGCCAACTCCGGACGGCGGAATCCGCTCCGTATTGGAAGGTCGTCTGGATGTGACCTTTGTCTACCCAACAGGTGGCCAGGAAGCCATTGATTGGGCGGTGAAGATTCTCGCCGGCGAGCAGCCACCGAAGGAAGTCGTGCTCGAAACTGAGGTTGTGACTCCAGATAACGCTGAGGACATGCTCAAGAAGTACGGTGGTGAATAGGGTCTAGATATTCACTACAAACGCAAAGAGACGGGTTGGAGGCTCCAACCCGTCTCTTTCGGTTTTCGTATCGTTGATGCTGCGAGTCAGTTACCGCTAGATTCGCGTAATCGCAAATCGAACTGATATACCATCTCTCGCGGTACAGTGCGCTCTTTTCGAATGCGCCCGACCAGCATATCGAACGCCATCGTGGCCATGGATTGTGTTGGCTGAGCAAGCGTGGTCATCGCCGGACTCACAAGCGACGCCCATGGAGGATCATCGATACCAACCACGGCAATATCGCCCGGAACATTCACATTTGCCTTGCGGAGAGTCTCGAGAGCGCCAATCGCCATCAGGTTGTTGGCGATCACCAGCCCATCTATTTCGGGATGGTCGCGCAGCAAATCGGCCGTCGCCTGACGAGCAAGCTCCAGTCGGAAACCGCCCTCTCCAATGATCGGTTTGCGGTCGTGCTCCGCCATCGTTTGCTCGTATCCCTGCAGGCGATCGCGACCTGTACGAATCTCCGACCGGCCCGAAATAAAGGCGACATGTTTACGCCCCTGCTCGATCAAATGTCTTGTGGCGATGCTGACTGCCGATACATTATCGGCGAGCACGGCATCCGCTCGCTCATCGTTCACAGTGCGGTCGAATGCCACAATCGGGATGCCTGCATCCAACATCTGACTGATGGTGGGATCATCCGCGACGGCAGGGACGAGGATGATCCCGGTCACCTGCTCGGCCGCCAGCACATCCAGATAGGCTCGCTGCTTGTCGCCATCCTCATCCGTGTTGCAAAGCACCACACGGTAGCCTTGCTCGTAAGCTGCGTTCTCGATGGTGCGCACCGCTCTGGTGAAATGCGGATTCTCGATATCCGAGACGATGACACCGATCGTCTCGCTGGATTGACGTCGCAAACTTCGGGCAATGCGGTTAGGTCGATAGCCGAGTTCTGCGATGGAGGCCCGCACGCGCTGCCTCACCTCCGGCGAAACACGCGCATCGTTGTTCAGAACGCGCGAAACCGTAGCCGAAGAGACATTCGCGTGACTCGCGACTTGCTTGATAGTTGGCACCCAAAACCTCCGGCCGGTAAACGATTTCTTTCGCTACAGAACG
>JAFAEA010000156.1 GCA_023424355.1 Chloroflexota bacterium
CAAAAAAGCTGTGAGGCACATTCGCCTGATGGTTGATCTGGTTATGGATCTGCCATTGTCGCAGCGATCCATCGCCGGCCACCGCGATGGTGCCGGTACCGAGTCCGCCAAGCGGCATGGCGACAGCGCGGAGTGATTCGCCGGAGTAGGTTCGATTCGACATTGATCTGAAAAATCCTTCGTAGATATCTTTATCGTCGCCAGGAGCCCTAATTCGGCAACTGCGTTTTCATGAGGAATACCTGATACGGACCAAACATACTCATATTGAAGTAGATATCCGGTCCATCATTCCACAACGGGTACTGGAATGGTGCATAGAGTGCAGGGTAATCGATGGCCCGCGCCGCGATGTGGGGATCGGACCACGGTCCGGTGATGTCATCGGCAGTGCGCAGCACAATCAGGCCCTGTGGATCATCGAGATACATCATGATCCATTTCTCGTAGTAGCTGTTCCAGCGCACACTGAGCTCTCCCACACTCGGTGGCAGCACCTCCTCGGCAGCGTCGATTTCGGATACCCATGCGTCGCTGGTCCAGTACTCGTACTGCGAGAAATCGAGGAGCGATTCCGGCACGACTCTCGCCAGCCGAAGACCGCCGAATCGTCCACCCGGGATTCCCCAGATGTAAATGTGACCCTCGTACTCTTCCATTGCTACCTGACCGAAGTTGGAATCGCCTGGCCACACGGCGTTTTCGTCGTAGGTCCAGGTTTGACCATCATCATCCGAGTAGGCGAAGCCAGACTTTCCGAGTTCCCAATCTCCCGGCACGCCCCAGTGATATACGGACATGTAATGAAGGAACATGCGATCTCCCACAGAGATTCCGTAGGTGGGGATGACGGTCATTTCGTCGAAGTCGATCTTCTTTGAGGGCAGCACTTCGATGGCGCTGCCGAGATCGTCCGTGATCATCCGGTCGATGGTGATGCCATCGGAGGGATCGGTATCGGTACTGAATCCGATGACATTGGAACGCCAGGAACCACCGTCGTAGCCGAACGTATCGCCGAAGACGATCACGATTTCATCCTTATGCATAAAGGAGCTACCGAGATCGGTGCCGTACACCATCCACTGCGAGTACGTATCGTTGATGCCGGGATCCGGCCCCGTGATTTGCGCGACCATTTCAGTTGGGAGATCGCCGCTTACCGGCGTAGCGCCGGGTGTTGCCTGCGATGCTTCCATCTGGTCGGGGCGAGTGCGGTCAGCCAAGAGAACTGGCAATCCGGCAAGAGCGAGAATACGGGCGCGCATGGGAATCATGAAGTGTCCTTTCTCGGATGGTCACGTTAGCGACCTCCCATTCCGGTCAGCGATATACCTTCAGTGAAGAAGCGCTGGGTCAAGATGAAGATGATGATCAGGGGAGTGACAGTCATGGTGGCGGCCGCCATCAAACCGGCCCAGAAGGTGTAGCTCTGCATACCGGCATCGAAGCGCGCCAGGCCGAGCGTGAGGGTGTAAAGGCTCTGGTCGTGCAGCATCACCAGCGGCCACATGAAATCGTTCCAGACGGCGGTGATGGTGAATACGGCCAGTACCGCCATTGCCGGCTTGGTCAGCGGCACAATGATCTGCCAGAAAATACGGAACTTGTTTGCGCCATCCACAGTGGCCGCATCGTCCAGTTCCGAAGGAATTGAGAGCATGAATTGGCGCATGAGGAATGTGCCGAATGCGCTGCCCAGCATGCCCGGAATCGTCATCGCCCAAATGGTGTTAACCCAGTCGAACCAGCGCATGAGGATGAAACTTGGTACCAGCGTGACCGAAGCGGGAATCATCATTGTTCCCAGATACAGGTAGAAGATAAGATCACGTCCGGGAAATTTCAGCCGGGCGAACGCATAGCCGGCGAGACTGCAGAAGAGAAGTTGCCCCACAACTACCATCGCGGTGTAAAACGTTGTGTTTGCAAAGAATCTCCAGAATGGCAACGTATCGAACACTGCACCGTAATTTCCCCACACCACTGGATCGGGAATGAGCTTTGGCGGCCATTCGAAGATCTGGCCGGAGCTTTTGAGCGAAGTTGAAACCGTCCAGACGAATGGAAAGATCGAGATCAGGCTAATGAAGCCGAGAATGAGATATGCCGCGATATCTCCGCGGAGTTTCCTGCCAGATACTCTCTTTTTCTTGTACGGAGGCGGTGCGGGTTGCCCGGTATGTGCAGGTGAAGTTTGCATGGATAAGTCTCCTGGATTGCAGAAACGAACGGGTTACGAGTAGTCGTATCCACCACTTGCGCGTTCGCGCCCAACCCGGAGTTGGATCCAGGTAAGAATGAAGAGAATGACGAAGAGGATATACGCCATTGCCGAGGCATATCCCATTCGGAAATATTGGAAGGCGTTGTTGTAGAGATGCAGATTGTAGACGTAGGTGCTGGTGCCCGGACCACCATTATTGGTGATGAGATACACCTGATCGAACACCTGGAACGATCCGATGATGGCGATAACGGTAACGAATAGCAGTGCCGGACCGATCATCGGAATGGTGATATTGACGAACCTGCGCCATCCAGAAGCGCCATCCAGTTCGGCAGCTTCATAGAGCGATTTCGGAACGCCTTGCAGGGCGGCGAAGAGAATAACGGCGTAATAGCCAACGGATTTCCAGATGGCCATCATGGCCAGCGAAATCATGGCCCAGTGTTCATCTGTGAGCCACCCGATGGTGTTCGGCAAATGGAGGAAATAGAGGACACCGTTGAGCAGGCCGACATCGCTGTTCAAAATCCAGCGCCAGATGAATGCGACGGCAACACTGGAGGTGAGCACTGGAACATAAATGGCTGCCCGGAACAGAGTAATGCCGCGAATAGCGCGGTTCATAACCACCGCGATGCCGAGACCGATAGCAATACTCGTTGGCACTGTGAGGATGGTGTAGTAGGCGCTGTTCCACAGGCTGGTCCAAAAGAGTGGATCGTCTGTGAGCAGTTCCTTGTAGTTCTGCAATCCAATCCACGGAGATGAATCGGCGAGGATGTCGTAATCGGTAAAGCTCATCCAAAGGGCGAACAACACCGGGAACGCCAGAAACACCAGAACTCCCAGAAGGTTGGGGAGTATGAAGAGATAACATGTCCAATACTTGCGAATTGCAGTCATATCGTCGGGTTACTCCAGCCGCACCGGTAATTGGGGTGCCTCAGAACACATGGGGAGATCGCGAGTATCCGATCCCCCCATGTGCTCGATTGCTAGCTGCCGAGGATCTTGTTGATCTCATCCTGCAGCGGTGGCAGTACCTCTTCGGCACTGGCCTTGCCTTGCAGAACACGTGTGACTTCGCGATCCCAGGTGACGGAGATCTCGTTCCATTTCGGACTAATCGGCAACTCCACCGAGTTGGCCATCGCATCGGTGTACACATTCACATTCTGAATGTCCGCATGGGCGTTCAGGAATGCATCGCTGGCAGCGACACTCTTGAGAACCGGTACGAACAGGCCGGATTCCGCGATGAGCGCCTGACCTTCGGGTCCGGTGCTGAACTTGATGAACTCCCAAACGTGATCCGGGTACTTGGTACTCGCGCTCATGGAGAGACCCGTCGAGCCCAGATCGGATTTGGGCGTGGTACCGTTTGGCCCCACCGGGAAGACGCCAATATCGAAATTGAGCCCGTCCACGCCGCTGAATGCCGGATACATCCAGTGACCAACCAGCGCCATCGCGGCGCGATTGGCCATGAACAGATCGGCACCAGCCTGGGTCTGCGATTGCTCGGCAGTTGGGGCCACTCCATGCACATACGCCAGATCTGC
>JAFAEA010000214.1 GCA_023424355.1 Chloroflexota bacterium
ACGCGATTGCGATCTGTTGGTCGGTAACGGCGGCAAGAAGTCAGGTGTCCCGATCAGGCCTTCGAGACTGAGGAGGTCGGGGTGTGGTCAATCGCAAGGGATTTTGTCGGGGCGCGGGGTGATACTGAGTCCAATATAGAAAAGATGTTTCGTAAGTAGTCGTAACCCAAACTTATTGACAATGATAAAACTAGTTGTCATACTCGAAATCGGGACCACAGCCAAATAGTTTCTCGGCGAGAAGCTCAGCGAGAGGTGAAGTCATGGGTGATTTCATTAAGTTCGATGGTCGTATCGGTCGTGGTACGTACTGGAAGTACGTTGCCATTCTGTTCGTCGGATACATGGTGGCCGGCTTTGCATATGGGTCATCGGTAGACACCTATACAGGTGAGGCGAGTGGCGGTGGTCTGGCGCTGGCTGCAATCATCTGGTTGGCCCTGCTGCCTGTTAGTTTTTCCGCCAATATTCGCCGCTGGCATGATCATGGCAAGAGTGGTTGGTGGATGCTCATCAGCCTCGTGCCGTTCATCGGTGCGTTGTACTCGTTGGTGATGCTCGGATTCGTTGCTGGTACTCCAGGACCAAACGCATACGGTAGCCCCGAAGGCAGTGCCCCGGTGACCGCTTTCACATAGTCACGAATCGCGCTCAAAACCACATGATGCTGCGACAGAACTCTGCCGAATGGTGCAGATCTGAAAGCATCGAACGCTATATAGCCCATCCAGTCCAGGTTTGTAATCAGGTATTGGATGGGCTATTTCGTCTCAGTGGGCCTGAACACTTCAGCGTTTGAGGGCTATGGACTGTTTCGGACTTCGTTTTGTGGCTATAGATTCTTGAGACCCGAATCCTCCAGGATTATGTTGCGCTCCGACATTTCTCTCGCTATCCTAGCAATTGGGACCAATGAATCTGAAAGAGTGTGCGCAGCGGGCGCCGGGAGCTACCGACGATGTTCGGGTGCAAATTCGTCGTTTCGATCAAGTGGTTTTCACACCTGTTGATAGCGTTCGCGGTGCTAGCCGGATCGCCGTCGGTTATAGTGCCAGCCGCCAGCGCGCAATCGGGCACATCCGATATCGCAATCGTCACCAGCTTGAATGGCTCGTCTTACTACGATGCCTGCTTCGTACTGGTAAACCACAGCAACGAAGGCTGTGACCAAAACCGCGATGGCCAGATCACGTTCGAGGACATCCCATACGGATCCTACACGCTGCGGCAAACAAGCGGCGGAGTGATGGGGCCAGATATCAACATCTATGTGTCGGGCGCTGCCGATGGCGATGGTTGGGAGCGTTTCTACGTCAACCTTCAGGGAGGGTTCTCGGATATCGCGGTAGTCACCACAGATAATGGCGCGTCATTCTACGATGCGTGTTTTGTACTGGTGGACCACAGCAACGAGGGATGTGATCAAAACCGCGATGGTCAGATCACGTTCGAGGATATCCCGCACGGCACGTACACGCTTCGCCAAACGCGCTCGCTGAGTGGCGGCAAGTTCGTGGCGGATACAACCATTCAGGTCACCGGCGCATCCGATGCGGATGGTTGGGAGCGGTTCTACGTCGGCGTGGAGAAGGATAACTCCGTAAATATCGCCCTCATCACACGTGATCCAGATGATGGAAATCTGCTCACGAATACCTGCTATGTGTTGGTTGGATTCAGCAACGAAGGGTGCGATGAGAACGCCGATGGTCAGGTAACCTTTGAGGCCGTGCCACCCGGCACATATACCGTGCGCCAAACGAAGACTCCGGCAGGATATCCAACGATTAGCGATTACGAGATCATGGTTGAGAACGTAGACAATGTTCCACTCAGTTTCGTGGTGCGGCAGGCACCGGAGCAAAACGCGCCGGGCACCCGCAATGTGTCTATCGTATTTGTAGATATCAATACGCACACCAGGCTGGTGGCCAACGCGTGTGTGGAGCTGGTGGGTGCCAGCAATGTTGGCTGTGACGAGGATTTGCGCGACGGCCAGGTCGATTTTCTCGATGTGCCAGCCGGCACCTGGGAGTACAAGTTCAGCAACATTCCGCCCGGCTGGGTCATAGATGCGAATGGAGTTGGGGGACCGTTTCCGCCGGTCGTGGTCGATGCGTCGGCAGGCGAGCCAAGCAATCTCATTCGGTTCATTCCGGTGGATGCCAGTGCCGTCAGCAATCAAGCGGCGCCGGCCGCTGTTTCGACCGGTGAAACCAAACCGATGTCGATTACCGCCCAGATTTGCGATGTGAATGGAAGTTGCCAGTGGGCTATTGGATCCACATTCATAGTGACCACAACTAGTGGCGGAATGATTGGCAGTTGCACGCTCCAGGGCGATCCGGCCATCACGGCACCGATTGTCGGCGATCGCCAATGCCAGGTGAGCATCCCCACGGATGTCGAAGTGGTGGTTACCCTCGATCAATCCAGCGTTCCCGCTGGATATGTGGTGGTGGAAAATCCGGTGACTTTCAAGTGGCCAGAGATGGTGCCTTCGTACGTTGGAGTGGTGTTCCAAATTCAACCGGAGTAGGACATGATTGCGATTTCCAGAAGACGGTTTCTCACTGGTGCCGTAATGGGCGCACTCGGTGTCACATTGCAGAGTGCCGAGCTTTTTGCCCAATCGGGTCAACAGCCAAAAATCGGCGATCCAAAATCGAATTTCGATAGCTGGTTCGGCGCGCCCTCAGCCGTGGATGAATACCTCCACTATCCGCCACTTGCAGCCGGGCGGGCGTCGTATTTCGTATTGTTGGATGCCGACGGGCTGGCCGAAACCATTGTCGGGAACTTCCACGATTTGGCTGGAGGCGGCATCGACCATTCGTACGATGATCTGCAAAGTATTGGCCAAAGTCAGTTTGTGCCGGATGGATTGGCAGTTGGTCCGCTTGCCAAATTCGGGCTCGATATTGGTGATTATGGTCAGTTTGGAGTGCGGGGCTGGGGCGACGCTTCCGGACACGTAGTGGTAGTGGATCGCATGGTACGCGGTGAAGTGATGGGCTCTCAGATTTTCAAGGAGACCATCGTTACCGAGAGTTCATCTGCACCGCATCCAGTTGTCCCGACTGAGACGCATCTGGGGCCGCACTCTTCATATGAACAATGGGGGCAGTATCCGGGCGGGGTTGCTATGCACCAAAATGGGTTCGATCTGCGCACACCTCCGGTTGCTGGCAGTTGGTCGATGTATGGAACCGGCGGTGAAGTCTCGGTACAGCTCGATCAACCGCAATCTCTCCAGGACAATTCGGTGCTTGTCGCATCGATGCTTCCCCTTGGCGAACTGGAGTGGAGCGCGTGGATGCCTGCCTCGCCGATTACACCATGGCAAATTCGGCTCAGTCTTTTCCGCGCATCGGCATCGGACGCTCAGTATCTCAGTGCCCAATTTGTTGAAGGGGATGAACAGGCCGGTACCGTTTCCCGGTTCCATCTCACCACGTCGATTGTTACGTAGATTCGTAGCAGGCGCCGGCGCGACTGCAAAGGGTAGCGCGCATCGTGGCTCGGCGAATGCGGGTGCGATTGGGATTTACAAGGCCAACATTGTCCGGGGAGTCACATGTGGCAGCGTTCGATCCTCGAAATTTGAGATTGATATTCGCGCAAACTCGAAAGTCAATTTGACCCCGACCGCCCTTACCAATCATCATTACCACTGATTACGCGGCGATCGTCCGCGCTCTTTTTGCTGCCTCCCAGGAATGAACTACATGAGTCTTGCTATCGGAATTGTCGGGTTGCCCAATGTCGGTAAATCCACCCTCTTCAATGCGCTGACGGA
>JAFAEA010000211.1 GCA_023424355.1 Chloroflexota bacterium
ATACGCACTCGATGCCGCGTTGGCATCGGGATTTTCCGTATCACTTTCCGACCCCTGTGTCGGAGGAGGAATGTGTTGTGATTAATGAACAAGAGCGACGAAGCGCCCTTAGCAGCCTGATGGGCTCACATTCTGACCGCCGCACCATGCTGAAGGCCGCAGCTGCTGCCGGATTGGTGCCAGTGCTCAGCAGTGCAACTGTGGCCCAGCGTGCCGCCGCTCAGGATGCAACCCCGAAAACCGGTGGCACTCTGGTAATTCTTTCTCAGGATTCGATCGAGAGCCTCAGCCCGGAAGATACCGGCGAAACCGCCCAGTGGGTGCCGATTTCCAATATCTTCGAAGGCCTCTACATGGTCAACGAGCTGTACGAGCTCGAGCCTGTGCTGGCAGATAGCTACGAGCCAAGCGAGGATGGCCTCACCTACACCTTCAAGCTGAAGAGCGATGTCACCTTCCACAATGGTGATCCGTTCACCAGTGCCGATGTGGTGTACACCTACAACTGGATCATGGATGAGGCCAACGCCTCTACCCGTCTCGCCAACTTCGAGCTGGTGGAATCGGTAGAAGCACCAGATGACACCACCGTTGTGGTGACCCTCAACGCCGCCGATGTGACCTTCATGGTGAACGTGGCCACCACCTTCATTTACCCGGAGGCCTACCACACGGAGACCGGCGAGAACGATTTCAAGGTGGCACCGGTTGGTACTGGTCCGTTCAAGTTCGGCGAAATGAACCCGCAGCAGCGCGTTCGTCTCGATGTTTACGAGGATTACTACCGTGGCCGCGCCAATATGGATTCCTTCCAGATGGATGTGGTGCCGGAAGCCGCTGGCCGCATGAGTGCGCTGGAATCCGGCCAGGCCGATAACAGCATGTGGGGTCTGAACGCGGAAGATAACACCACCCTCAAGGACAGTGGAAACTTCACCGTATTCGAAACCCAGCAGATTGCTACCAATCACTTCCCGCTGAACAACACCCACCCGTTCCTGCAGGAGAAGGAAGTTCGTCAGGCACTGCTGTGGGCGCTCGATCGCCAGGCATTTGCCGATGAGATCTTCCTCGGTCAGGCCGTGGTTGCCACCTCAAACCTCTCCCCGGCGGTTGAGGCCTACTACAACGCTGACGTTCCCAAGTACGAGTACGATCCGGAGAAGGCCAAGGAACTCCTTGAGAACGCCGGTTGGGTCGAAGGTGGCGATGGTATCCGCGAGAAGGATGGAGTTCGCGCCGCCTTCACACTCATGGTGTTCCAGGGTGATACCCAGCGCCGACCAGAAGCCGAAGTCGCCCAGCAGTGGTGGCAGGAAATTGGTGTCGAAGTCACTCTCCAGGAAGGTGTTACCAGCGAGATTCTCGGTGGCCTCCGCGAAGGCGAGTACGATGCCGGCCTGTTCAACTGGGTCTACGGTGGATCCAATGGTGATCCGGATTCCCGCGATACGCTCATGACCGATGGAGCAAACAACTTCTTCATGTGGTCCAATGAGGAAGTCGATCAGTTGATGACCGATGGTATCCAGGAACAGGATCAGGAAGCCCGCGTCGAGATGTACAAGCGCATCCAGGAGATTGTGGCTGAGGAAGTTCCTTTCCTCTTCCTGCTCAACCTGCAGAACATCTCGTTCTTCAACAAGCGCGTGAAGGGCCTGCCGGAGGAAGTGCTGGTTGGCGACAACCTGTACCCGAAGGCCTACCAGTTCTGGATTGACGACGAAGCATAGTCGCTGATTCAATGAGCCCGGGTGCTTACTGCGCCCGGGCTCACGTTTCGCTGCTCCTGATCGATATTTTCCGGGATACCGTATGATCTCCTATCTGATAAAGCGACTGCTGCAAGGCGCTCTGGTGCTTTTCCTGGTTACGTTCCTCACGTTTTACGTGATGTACAAGATGCCAGGGGATCCCGCCCGCAATATGGTGGGGCAGGCACGGGTTACCGATGCGCAGCTCGATCTCATCCGCGATAAATGGAACCTGAACGATGGTTTCTGGTCGCGGTACACAACCTGGCTGGGGAATCTGTTTTCTGGCGACCTCGGAACCAGCATGATGCGTCCGGGACAGGCGATTGGCGATATGATCCAAAGCGCCTCCTGGATGACATTTCAGCTCACCTCCATGGCGATGATCATTTCGCTCAGTATTGCCATTCCCGTTGGTGTGCTGGCTGCCACACGCCGTAACTCCGTGCTGGATTATCTGACCACACTTGGTTCCACACTCGGTGTTGCCGTTCCGAATTACTGGATCGGTATCATGGCCATCGTGCTCTTTAGTGTTCAGCTCGGTTGGCTGCCACCGTACGGTGCCGATTCCTGGAAGGGATACATCCTCCCGGTGATTGTGCTCAGCATTGAGGAGATGGCCGCCGTCATGCGACTTATGCGTGGCACCACCATCGAAGTGCTGGGGCAGGACTATGTGAAAACCGCCCAGGCCAAGGGATTGAAACAAAACCTCATTCTTACCCGGCATGTCGTGCGAAATGCACTCCTGCCGGTGATCACGCTCATCGGCTACCGCATGGCATTTATTCTCAGCGGCACCATTGTGATCGAAACTATTTTCAGCTGGCCTGGATTGGGACAACTCTTCTTCGATGCAATCACGAATCAGGATATGCAGGTTGTGCAGGCCATCGTGTTGTTGCTCGCTGCACTTGTGGTGATCATGAATATCCTCACTGATTTGATGTATGCCGTTGTTGATCCGCGGGTGCGTGTGCGATGACAGATCAGGCAATCACTACCCACAACGGAACACTGGCCCAGCAAGAGAAGCGCCTCACCCAGCGGCAGCGAACCTGGCGGCGATTCAAAAGCCACAAGGGCGCCCTCATTGGTGTCGCTCTTGTTGTGCTTCTTATTGTTATGGCGCTTACAGCGCAGTGGCTGGCGCCGTATGATCCAAACAAGTCCAATCTGCGATTACGCGGAGCCGGTCCAAGCGCAGAGCATCTGTTCGGCAATGATGATATCGGTCGCGATATCCTCAGCCGAATCATGTACGGTTCCCGCGTCGCGTTGATGGTGGGGTTATTCTCCACCTCTATTGCCGTGACCATTGGTGTGCTCGTGGGATCACTGGCCGGTTACTTCGGTGGAATCATCGATGCGGTTCTCAGTCGACTCATCGATACGCTGATGGCCTTCCCGATTCTGGCGCTGCTACTGACGCTTTCGGCGGTGCTTGGTCAAAGCCTGCGGAACGTCATCATCATCGTTGGTATCACTTTCTGGGCGAGTTATGCCCGTGTGATTCGCGCCGAGGTGCTGAGCCTGCGAGAGCGAGATTACGTGTTGGCCGCACGCTCCTCCGGCGCCAGCGATATCCGCATTATCCTGAGACATATCGTGCCGAACGCCATTGGACCGGTGATCATCCTCGCCAGTTTGGCCATTGGTGGCGTGATCATTTTTGAATCGGCGCTATCATTTCTCGGGATGGGCATCAGCAGGCCCACCCCAAGCTGGGGCACCATGTTGAGCGATGGTCGCGAACATATTCGCAACTATCCTCACATCGCCATTGCACCCGGTTTGGCTATCTCCATCACCGTATTGGCATTCAACCTCATCGGCGATGGTTTGCGAGATGCACTGGATCCACGCGAACGAAGTTGAAAATGAACCGACGCCAAATCATCGCCACCTCATCCGCCGCCGGCGCCATTGCGCTCGGCGGCGCCGGTGCATGGTGGTACCTGCGTGAGGATGGCGACCCCAAGGGCGCCAGTAATCGCATGGATCTCCTCGCCGGAGCATATGCTGGCTCACCTCACGAAACCGATCACGAAGCGTTCGCCATGCTCAATCTCACCGGCGGTATGCCTGGTCGAACCGGCATGGAGCTGCGACTCTACGATCTCGATGCAGCGCCGCTATCTGCTCCCGAGGACCTCTCTGCAACCCTGACCAATCTGGTCACCGGCGAATCGGCAACTGATCTCCAGCTGGAAGCGCAAGACGATGGCAGCTGGCAGGTGAAGCAGGAAACACTTGAATCCGATGGCTGGTGGCAATTGGTACTCACCTGGGCGGATCTCACTGCGTACTGGACATTTATGCTGCCGGACCCGAACCTGACCGGATTCGGAACGCCGCCGACCGTGGACGCCGATCCAGATGCCACCGCGATGCTGGTATCAGCAGTGAGTACGCTGACCAATCGCACCAGTTTGCGCTGGTGGGAATGGCTGAGCGGCGGAAACGGATCCATCGTGCTTGCGCGTTTCAGTGTCACCACTGAAGCCAGCAATGGACTGCCGGATGCATTCGAGAGCGATTCAATGCTCGCTGGTCGAATTCCGCAGGATGGCACTCCACCCTCGTTCCGGGAGGAGAATACCCGTACCGTCTCGACCAGCGAAGGCGCCATGCGCTCCATCAACGAAGGCACGCCGGAGGCGACGAACGTCATCCAGTACCTGCCCATTGCCCAATACGATTCCACCTACGCCAACAACGATGGCGCTCACTTTGGCACCACGGCCGAGATCGGGGGGCGTGAATGTCAGCTCATCGCGTTCCATTTGCCCGGAGCAGCCGAAGCCTGGTTCGCCTTCTGGATCGATATCGAAACGCTGTTCATTCGTGAACTGTTCATGCATAGCGTGAACCACTACATGCACTGGATCTACTACGATTTCGATGAGCCCTTCGAGCTTTCTATCGACGCCTAACTGATACTTTCTATCAACATGTGTACACCCGTACACTCGATGCTATACTTGTACCAATAATAAGTGTAGGAGTGTACACATGAGCGATAACTCTCATCTCAAAATCATCAATCTGCAGGAATTTCTGGACGACGAAGCCTGCGACTGTGTGCATCCGGAATCCGTTTTTCATGCTCGTCAGCATCTTGAAGACGAGAACGCGATCATGGATGCCGCCGATATGTTCTC
>JAFAEA010000218.1 GCA_023424355.1 Chloroflexota bacterium
TGGCTTGCTTCAGCCAGAAACGAATTCTGAGAAGCGTTGGCAATAGTGGCATGGAGGGCGTAATCCTGCTCCACGGAGACATAGATATCTCCCGATTTGGAAGCATCAATCATTGCCTGAACCGAGGCATGGAGCTTTTCGTGATCGGATTTTGTGGCTCGTTTCGCTGCGAGTATCACGATGGTTGGTTCCAGAATCCGGCGCGTTTCGTACAGATATTGCATCTCGTGCATGCTCACATCGCGCACACTCGGTGCCTGATGTGCCGGCCAACTGAGAAGCCCCTCATAATTCAGGCGCTTCAGCGCTTCGCGCAACGGGGTTCTGCCAAACGGAAACAACGAAAGCAAATACGATTCATCCAGCGGAGTGCCCGCGGGCAAGCTGTGGGTAACAATTGCCTTGCGAACTTCCACGTATGCAAGCTGACTCTTCGTGAATGTTGTTCGCGATGGAGGCAGATTGAGCAGGGTGCGAATGAGTTGGTCGTTCTCGTGATTTCCGTTTGCTGCCGACATACAGGTTCCTGATTGCTATGCAAAAGGCGGCAGGAATATACGCTCCTGCCGCCTCTGCCTGATTTCGCTCAACGCGTGCGTTAGCGGATTGCCTTCTCGGTCTGCGGATCGAAGAAGTGCAGCTTGCTTGGCTCGAGGGCGATCTTGATTTCCTGACCGCGCTCCAGCTTCAGATCTGGATCCATACGGGCGGTGAGGGTGCTGGTGCGAGTGGTGAGGTAAACGAAGATTTCGTTGCCGAGCAACTCAACCACATCCACGGTCACCGGGATGAATGCATCTTCAGGCACAGCGCCACTTGGTACGCGGCTCTGCTCCACGATGTGCTCAGGACGCACACCCATGGTTACCTGCTGACCCTTGTAGCTGGCCAGAGTTGCAGCCTTGTTATCCGGAATGCGCATGCGGAAGCCTGGGTTGGCAGCGTAGAGGCCGCCATCGCCTTCCTCAATGGTCACATCCACGAAGTTCATGCTCGGGGAACCCATGAATCCGGCAACAAACTTGTTATCCGGGGTGTCATAGAGGTTCTGCGGTGTATCGAGCTGCTGCAGAACACCGAGGCTCATGACAGCGATGCGATCGCCCATGGTCATGGCTTCGGTCTGGTCGTGGGTTACGTAGATGGTGGTGGTGCGAACACGATCGTGCAGCTTCACCAGCTCGGCGCGAGTCTGCACACGCAGCTTGGCATCGAGGTTGGAGAGCGGCTCGTCCATGAGGAACACATCGGCGTTACGAACAATGGCGCGACCAAGAGCCACGCGCTGTCGCTGACCACCGGAGAGTGCCTTCGGCTTGCGATCGAGGTACTGCTCGATATCGAGGATTCGGGCGGCTTCCAGAACGCGCTGTTCACGCTCGGCCTTCGGCACCTTGCGCAGCTTGAGCGGGTAGGCGAGGTTATCGCGAACGCTCATGTGCGGGTAAAGAGCGTAGCTCTGGAACACCATGGCCACGTTGCGATCCTTCGGAGGAAGGTCGTTCACAACGCGATCGCCAATAATGATGCGGCCATCGGAAATTTCTTCCAGGCCGGCAACCATGCGCATGGCGGTGGATTTACCACAACCGGATGGACCTACAACAACGAGGAATTCCTCGTCATCGATTTCCATATTCAGGTTGGCTACGGAAGGGGTGTCGTTTCCGGCGTAAACCTTGGAAACGTTATCGAAGATAATACGAGCCATCGGTATGCTCCTTCACCGATACAGAAGCAGGATATTCCGGTACATCCGGCAATCCGCCTCAGAAGCGCCCTGTGACCCAGCACAATCGATACTCTTGCGATTCGTGCCATCGGTGTCAGATTTCTGCAGCACATCACGGCGCCTTATGATTTGCTTCCACTTTTGTACACATTCCTGAAGTGAGTGTCAATGCTGGAAACGTTATCGTTTCATGATGTGTACCGATACCACAACATCTGCATCCTTCGGATCCGGCCATGGCCCTCGGTGTTGCGAGGTCTCGATCTTCCATCCAATCGATGCTGCCCGGCGCACGGCTTCACTGGCGGGCCGTCGCCCGGGTTCGGCCAGAAGCACCACACCATCTGGTGTCAGCATCTTGTCCAAAGCGATGAGAACCGGCTCGATATCCCGTTCTTCATACAGCACATCGCCTGCCAGAATCACGGGCCACTTCTCTCCGGAATCCTGCAGGATGTGGGCTCGGGAGTCACGCCAATTCACCTGACGCGTAACGGGGAGTGGCACATTTGCCTGGAGGCAGGTGAGCTCTGTGAGCACGAGGCTCAAGGCGGAATAATCGGTCACGGTGAGATCAGCATCCGCCATCATCGCGGCGGCGGCAGTGATGCCAATTCCGCAGCCAAGTTCAATCACCTGCCGCCGTTGAACCAGTTCAGGCGATTGCAGAATCGTGGTTGCCAGCGCGATCCCACTCGGCCAGATCTCCGCCCAATAGGGCAGGTTCTGCTCGGGATCATCCGCAACAGAATCGAGCAATGCATCGATGTCTGCCGGTCGGGTGACATCGAGCTGTACGTCTGTACCAGGAATCGCCACCTGCTCGGTGACGAGCGGAGTCACATTGCTCAATATCGCGATTCGGGTGCTGATGGCAGTGGAGTGGTCACTTGGGGTCATGGCGCACTGTTCCGGGATGTATACGATATCGAGTATTATTCAATCGCACTTTGCCATTATGGCACCGATTGATTGGTTGGACGAAGGTATAACCCGTTGGACGAACTCGACGACATCATTGCCAGCGCGATTGGTGCGAGCCGACATGCCGGACGGCTGGTGACGTTTGGCGAATCTTACGTGCTCCTCAGCACCGATGGTCGTGATCGTCTGGAGCGTGCCAACACGGCACGCATCGCCGTCGGCGGACCCGAGCTAAACGTCGCCGCAGCCTATGCCTGTCTCGATCTCGAAGCCTCCTGGGTTTCAACCGTTGCCAACTCGGCGTTTGGCCGGCGAAAACTTCGCGCTGCCCGCGCTGCGAACGTCGACACACAATTTGTGGAGCTACATGAGGGACGATCGGGGCTCAAGTTCGTCGATGCCGGAGTTGAACCGCGCGATAAATCGGTAATCATCGATACGGGCAACACCGCGTTTGCCCGCCGCCGTAGCGGTAGTTACGACTGGGATGCAATTCTCGATGGTGCATCCGGCCTCTATATTTCTGGCGCCACGCTGGGCGTGTCCGCGAGTGTGCGTCAGGATGCCATCGATGCCATGACCATCGCGAATGCGCACGGATTGATCGTGGCGTTCGAGCTCGATTTCCGTGCCGATAACTGGACGGAAGCCGATGCGCGGCGCACGTTCTCCGGCGTGGTGCGTCATACCGACGTGCTGTTTACCAATCGGGAGAACCTGGAGACCTTCTTTGGAATCGAAGGATCGTATGACACCTCCATGCGATCCGCCATAGAGCGGCTGGGTGTCGCGGCCATCGCGATGCGTCGCGAGCGAAGTCGGGGCAATGGTCGGGTGGCGCTCGAAGGGCTGGCCATGGGCAAAAACATGAGCATGAGTATCAGTCGTAGCCACACCGTGGAGGTGGTGGATGCCGGCGGCGGGACGGATGCGTATGCAGCCGGTTTTCTGGCCGGGTATCTCAGCGATCCTTCCGCCATCGGCCGGGCCAATGCTCTCGGTGCTGCCATGAGTGCTTTGGTGCAAACCACTAACGGCGAAATGCTCACCGCCAGCAGAGCGGAGATCGAGTCGGTTGCGGCGGGGTAGCTCCCCTAATGACCTGATAAGATGCGAAACATGCGTTATTACCAACAAGAGCATCAATCTGCATACCGAGAGATAGCTGAGGGCGGCCTTCAACAATGGAATGATCCGATGGCCTCCGACGAAGGGTGGACCTTTGACCAGTTTCAGAATCGTGGATTTCTGGAACGTGCTTTGCGCACCATCAATTTCCCCGAAGCTGAGACTCCCAGGACTTTTGAGTATGGTTGTGGTACTGGTCCTGCAGCCTGCTTTCTCGCCTCCCGTGGTTTTCATGTTGAGGCGATGGATCTGATACCTGAAGCAATCGAAATTGGCCAAAGTATGGCAGAGGATCGGGACCTCGATGTCCGGTTTGCAGTAGGCGACATCTGCAACCTGGAAGCGGATGGTCTTGAACATAGATTTGATTTGGTGGTCGACAGTTACTGTCTCCAATCCGTCGTGACAGATGAGGATCGTAAAGCTTTGTTCGCTGCGGTAAAGACCTTGTTAGTGCCCGACGGTCACTACCTCATCTTTACTGCCCTTTGGAATCCCGATCGAATCACAGGCCATGACCATTTCTTCGACCAAAACAGAGGCATTCTCTATCAGTTGGTCCGAAATGAAGATGAATTGGATAACATGATACAGATCGACGGCCACTGGTTTGCCCCGCATCGTCGGCATCTAACTCCGAACCAACTGATTCAAGAACTCACGTCACATGGTTTCGAAGTGAAGCCTGACAGCGAAATAGCAGATGGTAACTTCATATGTCGTCTTGCTTCGTAGGTTAGAGCAGGGTGAATACTAAATCTCATTCACCTGATACCCGCGCGGCGAAGGCGATATCTCTACCACCCGACCAGGGGTCTTCACATCTCGGGCAGCGCGGTCCATCGCGGTGGTGACATTCTCGGTGAGATCCGGATGCACCAGAGCCAACACAGTCGGGCCGGCGCCGCTGAGCACGGCCCCGACCGCCCCCGCTGTCCGCGCGACTTCCTGTAACGGCGTCAGATGCGGGAAGAGCGGTGCGCGATAGGGTTCGTGCAATCGATCCTGCATGCCGGCGGAGATGAGCGTGTGATCGTGCCGCACCAAGCCCACGGCCAATGCCGATACGGCCGCGACATTCGCGGTCGCATCCTTGTGGGGCACGGTCGCGGGGAGCGCTGCTCGCGCCGCATGCGTGGCGCCGGTCATATCCGGAATGAACAGGATGGCGGTGAGGCCGAGTTCAGTGGTATCGCAGAGAAGCGTGATTCCACGAACCGCCGGCACAGCCATCACGGCACCGCCATAGATGGCAGCACCGACATTATCGCCATGTCCTTCAATGGCCCAGGCTCGTTCGAACAGATCGTCATCATCGAGACCCAGATCGAGCAGGGTATTCGCTGCCACCAGCCCCATCGTGAGCGCAGCAGCGGAAGAACCGAGTCCGCGACTCACGGGAATCATGGTGTCGGCATTGATGACAACAGGCGGGATCTCCTTGCGGAAATCGTGCGCCAGCATCCGCATGGCACTGAGCGTGAGATTCTCTCGCCCGTGCAGCAGCGGTGCCTCAGTGCCGGTATTGGTCACGCGATCGTCGCCAGTTTCAGTGTCGATGGTGGCGGTGTTCCAGATATCGACCGCGATGCCGATCGTATCGAAACCGGGACCAAGATTTGCCGATGTGGCAGGCGCCTTAACCGAGAATCGCATTGTCCAGCACCTTCTTCATGGCATCCATCGTTGCTTCGATACGGATCGGTCGATTGGCGCGTTCGCGAGCGGTGCCGTCAACATCATCCAAATGGTATTTCACGATGTTATCGGTGTCCTTCAGGATGTTGCCGGTCAGCACACCCACCACCTTGGCATCGGCCGAAATCTCGCCCGCAGCAACCAGTTTGCGGATGCCTGCGAGCGACGTGGCCGAGGCCGGTTCGCAGCCGATGCCGGCTGCATCGATTACGGCCTTGGCGTCCATGAGCTCTTCATCCGTCACCCTGGTCACCATACCACCGGTATTTTGAATCGCGCGGCGAGCACGCTCGACAGATGCCGGCGCACCGATATTGATGGCGGTGGCGATAGTGTTCGGCACCATCGGTTCGTAGTGATCGAATCCGCTTTCGAAGTAGTTGTAGAACGGCGAGGCACCTTCGGCCTGCACGGTAACGATCTTCGGCACACTGGAGATGAGTCCCACCGCGTGGGCCTCATGAATCGCCTTGCCGAACGCCGCAGTATTACCGAGATTTCCGCCCGGAAGCGCGATTACATCCGGCGATTGCCATCCGAGTTCATCAAGAATCTCAAGCACGATGGTCTTCTGACCCTCTGGTCGGAAGGGATTCACGGAATTGGCGAGATAGACATCGAACTCGTTGGTGACCTCGCGTAGCAGCTTAAGTGCGACATCGAAATCGCCTTCCACCTGCACCACGGTGGCTCCAAAGGCCAGTGTCTGGCTGAGCTTGCCCATGCTGATCTTGCCGTCCGGAATCAGCACCAGAGTCGGGATCCCGGCCGTAGCACCATACGACGCCAGCGATGCGCTGGTGTTGCCCGTGCTGGCGCAGGCAATCACCTGTGCCCCCACCGATTTGGCATGGCTCACTGCCACCGTCATGCCGCGATCCTTGAAGCTACCGGTGGGATTGTGCCCCTCGTGTTTCACACCCATGGCACCGTGCTTCAGGCCGGCGTAATCGGCCAGCGAATCGTGCCAGTACAGCGGGGTATTGCCTTCGCGACGAGTGACGATGTTCTCATCCCCGAAATCGGGCAGCAGGGCGCTGTATCGCCACACACCGGAGTTGCCGCGCATTGAGAAGCGGTCGGCTTCAAACTCGTTGGGAGAGACAGTGCGATCGAGATCGATCACGGCATCCAGCAATCCTCCGCACTCCGGGCAGGAAGTAATGGCCGTGGTTCCGGAAGTGAGGTATCCGCAAGAAGCACACTGGATGGGAAGCGCGATCGATTCAGGCATGTTGAACTGATTCCTTGTGCGAGGTACGTACGATAAACTCCGCGATTACGTTAGCCGAAATCGCGGAGTTTTGCACATTGTTATCAGCTTTAGTCAGCCAGTAGATCGGAGTGAATGGAGAACCCGGCCACGAGATAGATAATTGGCACCACCACGGTCCAGCTCAACATTACAAACAGGGCTCGCACCAGAAGAGGAGAGGTATTGAATCGCCTGGCGATTCCCGCGCAGATTCCGAAGATCCAGGCGTTTTTGCTAGATCGATACAGGCGTTCGCCTGCGAGGTTTACCTGAAGCTCCATCGTTGCATCTCCTCTATGGTGACGTTATGCCTGATCGTCGGATGGCACGAGCAATCCAAGTGCGATGTAAAGAACAATCACTGCCAGCGTGCTGATGCCTGGTATGGCGATGGTGCCGAAAAGCGTCAGCGCACGCACGAGTTTCGGATCCCATCCGAAGTGCTTGGCCAGTCCGCCACAGATACCAAAGATCCATTGGTCGGCGGAAGAGCGGTAAAAGCGGCGACCTGCCATGGTGATGTTGAGTTTCATTGCTTTCTCTCCTGTTTCGGTGGAACCGGTTAGTACCGATATGTAGCGGCTTCGTCATCCCAGGGAAGTACGAATGCGAGCAGCACATACAGTGCCAGCATCATCAGCAGCGAAACGCCGGGGATGATCGCGGCCGCGAGAACGAAGAACAATCGCACCAGAAAAGTGCTCATTCCGATTTGGTTTGCGATACCGGCGCAAACACCGGAGATCATTTTCTTGCTTCGAGAACGTGTCATGGTTGTGGCTCCTTTGCCCTCATGGGCGAACCCGTTCGCCCAGTCCCTTTTTTCAATACCTGAATTCTAGAGAAACCCTGAGGAAAACAGGGTAGGGATAACCGGAATTAACGCTGTACGAGAAAGGCCACCATTTCGATCTTCGGGCTCGTGGTTTTAATATTTGTTGTCATTCAGCAGGTGACTTCCGGTCATAGTGGAGATGGAAGAGTTGCTCGGGGGAGACAACTCTGGGAACCGGCAGCGGAAAGGGAAACGCGCCATGGTTGAACCGTTCATCTCCAGTGAGGAGTCGATGCGCATCGACTTGCATCTTCATTCAATCGCTTCTGGTAGTTCGACAAACTGGTGGGTCAAGAGTCTCGGATTTGGGTTGGAAACCCGGGAATCTTACACTGCACCAGAAGAGGCCTATCGCCTCGCTTCCACCGCCGGGATGGATTTTGTGACGCTCACGGATCACGAAACCATTACCGGCGCTTCTACGCTCACCGATCGTGCGAATTTCCTTGTCGGTGAGGAAGTCGGCACGCAATTTCCGGAAGATGGTAGCAAGGCCGATATCCTTGTCTATGGCCTCAACGCCGAGGATCACCGCGAACTGCAGGAGCGCCGCAGCAATATCTACGATGTGGTCGACTACCTGCGCGAGGCCAATCTGGTTCACGTGCTGGCGCACCCGATCTTCGAGGTGGGAGCTGCGCTCACCAAGGATCTCATCGAGAAGCGCATGGCGCTCTTCCCGCTGTGGGAGTTCATCAATGGCTCTCGTCCCATTCAGCAAAACCGGCTCGCTCAGCAGATCGCCGAGCAGGTAACCGCCAGCGATCTCCGTCAGATGGCAGCGAAGCACGGTCTCCCGGCCCCGCTTCACACCCGCATCGCCGGCACCGGCGGTTCGGATGATCACGGTGGCGTGTATCCGGGAAGCACCTGGACCATCCTGCCAAAGTGCACCTCTCCAGCCGATGTGCTTGAGGCGATGCGTGCCCAGGAGGTTGCTCCGGGCGGTACTCACGGTTCCGTGCACAAGATGAGCAGCACCGCCTTCCAGATCATTGCCAACGCCGCGCAGGAGGGTCTGGTCGATGCGCAAAGCCGACCGGAAGAGGATAGCGCGTTGCCAATTCAGCGCCTGATGCCGGGCCGCAAGCAGCAGGTGAAGAAGGTGTTGGAGTACCTGCCGTTCCTTCGCGCGCTGAATGGAGAACAGATTCGCGCTTTGCTCACCAGCCGCTACGAAGACCAGTTCCTCATGGGACTCGGCGATGCCAGCGAAGGCATGCCGATACTCACCATGCTGAGCTCACTCGGCAGCATGGTGGATGCCCATCTCTCGATTGCACCCTACATCGGTATTCATGGCTACTTTGGCCGCGAACGCGCGAAGACCCGTGCCATTCAGCCACGATTGCTGCCAAACACCGTGACCAACGTACGCGTCGGTGCCTTTGTGGATGATCTCGATTCTGTGCACGGTGTTTCTACCATGTACCGCCAGATCAACCGACTCAAGAACGGCGATGAGTTCACGCTGATTCACTGCAGCAATGCGCAGATCGATGGGGCTGTGAGCATTCGGGAGATTACCCGTCTAAACCTGCCGCTCTACGCTGGCAAATCACTGGCCGTTCCGAGCCTGCTGGATGTGATGGATCACATTGCCGAGCAGGATTACGATGTGCTGCACGTTGCCTCGCCAGGTCCGCTCGGCATCGCCGCTCTCATCTCCGGACACACCCTGGGCATCCCCGTCACCGGTGCATATCACACCGAATTCGGGAGCTACGCGCGCATCCTCTCCGGCGATTCGATTGTCGCCGAGATGGTTGAATCCGTAGTTCGTGAGTTCTACCAACGCTGCAGCCTCGTGATGGTCCCGAGCCAGAACACTGCCGATTCACTGATTGAGCGCGGTATGCGACTCAACGAAGTTGAGGTGATTGGGCATGGTGTCGATACCCAACTCTGTACCCCGCAGAAGCGAGATCCTGCGCTTCGCCAGTTCCTCGGCGATGGCAAGAAATTGCTGCTCTACGTAGGTCGAATCTCGCGCGAGAAGGGGCTGGATCTTCTTGCGCAGTCGTACATGGAGGCCAATCGTGATGATCTCCATCTCGTAGTGGTGGGCGACGGTCCGTACCGCGAGGAGATGGAAACCTTGCTCGGTAACAAGGCGACTTTCACCGGCTTCAAGGAAGGCGAGGAACTCGCCAGCATCTACGCCAGCGCCGATGTGTTCGTCTTCCCGAGCACCACAGATACGCTCGGCCGCGTTGTCACCGAAGCCCAGGCCAGCGGATTGCCGGCAGTGGTCTTTGGAGTTGGTGGTCCGCGGGAAGCCATGCTCGGTGGCGCCACCGGATTTGTGGTGGAAACCGGCGATATGAACCTGTTCATGGAGCGAGCACTTTGGCTGGCAGATCATGATGTCGCCCGCGCGGAGATGGGGCGCGAGGCAGCCATCCACGCCAGCCATCTGGACTGGACCAATGTTTACGAACAACTGATGGAGATGTTCCGCAAATGTGCCGCGGAATCGGTGGCCAATATCTCTCTTTCGGTGGCCACATAGTGCGCATCGCGGCAGCTCCGGCCTTCCGCAACAAAACAAGGAACCCGTATAACGCCCTGCTGTACAGCGAAGTACAGCAGGCGGGGGCCGATGTACGCGAATTTGAGTTCAAGGTACTGCTTGGTCCGTCACCGGATGTGCTGCATATCCATTGGCCAGAGTGGTTGTTCAGCGCCCCGGGTTTGGCGCGAGCAAAATCCCAGGCGGCGCTGTTCCGCACCATCATCTCCGGCCTGCGCTCTCGAGGCACGTCCGTAGTGTGGACGGCGCACAACATCCAGGGACACATCGCACACCATCCGGTGCTGGAGCAGCAGATGTGGGACTGGTTTGTGGCCAATATCGATGGCTGGATCTCACTCACGCAGGCATCGGTCGAGCAATTGATCTCGCGCTACCCGCATCTGCGTAACGTGCCGCATGCAGTGATTCCGCACGGACACTATCGCGAAGCGTATCCACGGAGCTGCGGTCGCGATCGCGCACGCGATAGCTTGGGGATTCCCTGCGATGCTCGGGTGTTCAGCTTTGTCGGCCGCATCGAACCGTACAAGCAGATTCCGAAGCTGGCTTCAGCGTTTGCACGGTTGGCGGGAGACGATTTGCGGCTGGTTCTTGCTGGCAAGTCCAAGGCTCGCCAGCATGAAGCGATTTTGGCTGCGATTGACCAGCGAGTGCTCTATCACCGGGGATTCGTGCCAGACGCTGAATTGCAGATCTATCATCGCGCCGCTGATGTGGTGGTGTTGCCGTACCGTGAACTGCAGAACTCAGGCAGCGCCATTCTCGCGCTCTCTTTCGATGTGCCAGTGCTGGTGCCCAACACTCCTTCGATGCAGGAACTGCAGTGCCAGGTTGGAGAGGAGTGGGTGATGACCTACGATGGCGACCTCACACACGTGACCTTGGCCGAGGCGCTGGAGCATCGACCCGCAGGAACTGCGGCCGAGATTTCCTCGCTCAACTGGGATCGACTCGGACAGCAAACCCTCGAGTTCTATCGGGTTGTTACACAAAATCGGCGCCCCACTCGCGTGGAACGCCGATTCAACAAGCATGCTCGGGTCTAGTTCGCCGGGGTGGAATCCGGTGTGCCATCTGGAGTGGCCGGTGGCGGTTCGACGAACGTTGCGCGAACAACCATGCGGCTGAGGTACTCGCCGTTCACATAGTCGAACTCGCCGCCACAGGTAATCAGGGTCACGCTGCGCGTGTCTGTGTGGCCCGTCACTTCCTGGAGAACACCGCCGGTAGTGAGATCTTCCATGAGGAAGGTCTCTACCCAATCCACGGCGTAGGTGTAGGTGCGCTCGTCTTCACCGGTGAGCACGATTTCGTCGCCCTCAACCAGATCTCGTACATTGAAGAAGACCGAAGGGCCCACATTCCAGAAATCGACGTGCCCAGCCAGCACAACATTGCCTTGCTCACCGAGGGTGGCTGTCTGTCGATACCAGGCAACCACCCACGGTCCGGATGGATTGGCCATGACACCGTTCACGATATCGAGTTGCTCGATATCCGCATTGATGCCGGCCTTCTCCACCACGATGTTGACTGGTGCGGAGGGATTCGCGGCGCGCGGCAGCGGAGAGTTCTCTCCCACTGGGCCAGGTCGAAGCGCACCGCTACTGGGCATATCGCCGGTAGTGGTGGATTCGATCGGCACCTGCGATGGCGTAGATTCCGGGGTGGATGCTTCATTCTGAGCCACGGCCAATCGCGTGGTTCCAGCAACCGCGGTCGCGGCCAGCAATGATCGACGGGAAAAAGTTGTGCGAAGTTTGCTCATGTTTGCTCCTGACAACAACAGTTGGCGGGCGAACCGGTACAATTATGAGACGCTCGAAACCCGGAAAAGGTGTCATTGCATGAGAAAATCGGAATCTACAATGGAACGTACCACACGATGACTGATCCCATGATGCCAGATATCGATCGCGCCCGTACATTGCTGGATGGCATTGGCTGGCGAGATGTGCGTATCGAAACAGTTCCGGGTGGATCGGTGAACAACACCTTTCGCCTCACAGATGGCGATTCCGTTTGGTACCTGCGCATCGGGCCGACAGCGGCCGAAGTCGATGCCGGCCCGAGTTGGTTCACCGGCAAGGGATTACAGCGCGAACAACAGGTGATTGCGATGTGGTCGGATCATCGGCATCTACTACCTGAAACCGTTCACACAGATTTCTCCCGATCCCAGGTAGCATCCGATTGGGTTATCCAAAAGGCCATTCCCGGCGATTCCTGGGCAGGTTTGAGATCCAAAATCTCCAGGGACCAAACTGCATCGCTCTGGGAACAATTCGGACGCCTCATGGCAGAGCTTCATGCATATACGAGTCAGGAGTTCGGCCCTCCTGAACCGGGATATGGTCATGCCCGCTGGAGCGAACTCTGCCGTTGGGATGTCACCGGCCTGCTCACGGATGCGCACCGGTACGATTTGCCTCTGGATCCATTCGAACAGATCTGTGAATTGGTGGATAGATCGATCCATCAACTCGATGAAATCACCACACCGAGACTGATTCATAGCGATCTTGGTGCTCGCCACGTCATGGTGCGGTTCGATGGAAACGGGGATCCGGTGATCAGCGGACTCATCGATCTCGAGTTCGCCCGATTTGCCGATCCTTACTCGGAGAGCATCTTCGTGGCCCAGGCATTGCAGCCACAACCGGATCCGATGTTTGAGGTGTTTCTGGAAGCATACGGCGCGGAAAGACCGGATCG
>JAFAEA010000376.1 GCA_023424355.1 Chloroflexota bacterium
GCCTTCGATCCGCTCCAGAGTTCGATGATGGGGGCATTCTTCGCTGGCATCATCAGCCTCGTCATCGCTGCAAACATCGTCACCAATGAATACTCATCCGGCATGATCCGGCAGACGTTTACCGTCACTACCAATCGGCCGAAGGTGCTCTTCGCCAAAATGGCCGTAGCCGCCGGGTATCTGATTTTGCCGATGATGATCCTTACCTTCGCCGGGATCTGGATTGGCCAGGTGGTGTTGGCCAGTTACGATGTGCCGACTGCGAATGTCTTCGGCAGTGATTTCTGGACCATCTTTGGTGTTGGCATCTCGGGCATCTACTATCCGCTGCTCACCGTCGCCATCGCATTCATGCTCAAATCCAGCGCTGCCACCATCGCCACAGTGATGATGACTATGTTCTTCCCGGCGCTGTTCGGCGGATTGTTCCCTCGTGTTGTGCAGGAGCGCGTGCTGGCACTCCTGCCGGGCAACGCCATCGATGCACTCACACTCGGGCATCTGAATCCAGACTTTCCTCAGTATCTGGATAAACCTCTGGCCGGTTTTGTGGCTGTTGTATGGCTGGTGGTGCTCACCGGATTGGCGATGTGGAACCTGAACCGACGGGATGTCGGCTAGCATGCAAGTGGGACCAGTGGGTCGGCGAGGTACCCACTGGTCAGGCTCCGGGTATGCGGTGATACTGAACCACAGGTATGCGTTACGTATCACAGAAATGAGCAACCGTTGAGCACCGCCGAAACCACCTTCAACACCGTCGATGATCTGGCCGGAATTCTCGAATCCGAGAAGTACATCGCCGATCGAAGTTTGGCCACCACCCTTTATCTCACCCTCAAACTGGGCAAGCCCCTTCTTCTTGAAGGCGAAGCAGGAGTCGGCAAAACCGAGATTGCCAAGGTGCTTAGCGCCGCGCTGGATACGCCGCTGATTCGCCTCCAGTGCTATGAGGGTCTCGATGCCGCCAATGCAATCTACGAGTGGGATTACCCTCGCCAGATGCTCTATCTGCGCACGCTTGATGCTTCGGGCGATGTGAACCAGGAAGCGGTCCGCCGAGATCTGTTTAGCGATGAGTTTCTGCTCAAGCGACCGTTGCTACAGGCCATCGACGCCGCCCACGACAAGGCTCCAGTTCTGCTCATCGATGAAATCGACCGGGCCGATCAGGAACTGGAAGCCTTTCTGCTGGAGCTGCTGAGCGATTTCCAGGTCACCGTACCGGAACTCGGCACCATCCGCGCAGAGCACCGACCTATCGTGATTCTCACCAGTAACCGCACACGTGAGATCCATGATGCGCTCAAGCGGCGCTGTCTCTACTTCTGGGTCGATTTCCCGAGCTTCGAGAAGGAACTCAAGATCCTCACCGCCAAGGTGCCGGATGTTCCGGATAAGCTCGCGAAGCAGATCGTCCACTTCACACAGGCTCTGCGCGAGGCAGATCTCTTCAAGCTGCCGGGTATGGCCGAAACGCTTGATTGGAGCGAAGCGCTGCAGGCGCTTGGCACAAACGAGCTCAACGACGCTGTGGTGGAAGATACGCTCGGTGTGATTCTGAAGTACCAGGAAGATATCGAACGCATTCAGGGCGATGTTGCTGAACGACTGGTCGCGCAGGCAGTGCAGGCTGGATCCTGATCATGACTCCCGAAACCAGGGTTCGCGGGCGGATAATTGAGCGCAACCTCACACACTTTGCCCGCAGATTGCGCAAGGCCGGCATCAAGGTTGGCACCGGTCACGTCATGGAAATGCTCCACGCACTCGATGCCGTGGGCATGGATCGTCGATCGGATGTGAAGGCCTCGCTCCAATCCATCGCGGTGTATCGTCCGGATCAGATTCCCGTATTCCAGGCGGAGTTCGATGCCTTCTGGAAGGATCTTCTGAAGGCGCAACCGCCTTTGTTCGATATGCGCGTGTTGCCAGATGATCAGCAGGAGAAATCAGCTCCACAGGAGCGTGATCGGGATACACAGGAACGCAAGAAGACCGAAGAGAACGATGGCGAATCCGAAGAAAGCACACTCAGCATCAGCGCCGATGAAGTGGCCGATGATGAAAGCGAATCCGAAGATCACGAAGCATCGCCAGACGATGTGATCATGTTCAGCGCCGACGAGGCGCTGCGGAAGAAGGATTTCGGTCAGTACACACCGGATGAAATTGCGCGAGCTCGTCGTCTGATGGAGCGTATCGATTGGCGACTCGGTACCCGTAAGACCCGCCGCATGGAACGCGCTCACAAGGGTGAGAGTTTTGATCAGCGCGCGATGCTACGCTCGGCCTTGCGGCAGGGCGGTATTCCTATCGATCTGCGATTTCGCAAGCGCAAGGTGAAAATGCGACCACTGGTACTGATTTGTGACATCAGTGGCAGTATGGATCGCTACGCCCGCACACTTCTGCAGTTCGTGCACACGCTTGAATCTGGCCTCGAGAATGTCGAAGTCTTCGTGTTCAGTACTCGGCTCACCCGAATTACTCGGGAACTTCGCAAGCGCGATGTGGATCAGGCGATCACCGATGTCGTGAGTGCCGTGGACGATTGGAGCGGTGGCACCCGCATCGGCGAGGCCATCCGCGATTTCAACTTCCGTTGGAGTCGGCGCGTGCTCCGCTCGAATGCCACCGTGGTGCTCATCAGCGATGGCTGGGATCGAGGTGATCCGGTGTTGCTGGGCGAGGAAATCGCCCGTTTGCAGCGAAGTTGCCGTCGGCTCATCTGGCTGAATCCGCTCCTTGGTGCCGCTGGTTACCAGCCACTCACGCAGGGAATAAAGGCGGCGTTGCCATACGTCGATTACTTCATGCCCATTCACAATCTCAAAAGCCTCGAGGCCCTCGCCGATTTGCTAAGCTCGGTAGATGATGCACCGCCACTGCGACGACAGCAGGGAGCGGAAACCTTTCGGCACGAAAAGCGAGGCTAACAATGAACGAATGGCTGCCGGAAATCGATAGTTGGCGTGCCGCGGGTGACCCCGTGGTGACTGCCACCGTTGTGCGCGTGAACGGCAGTGCTCCACGACCCGTGGGAGCACGGTTGGCCGTGAATGCCGATGGCGATATGGCCGGATCGGTGAGTGGTGGCTGCGTTGAAAGTGCCGTCGTCATCGCTGCCCTAGAGGTCATGGAATCCGGAATCGGCCGGCTGGAGCATTTCGGAATCAGCGACGAAATGGCATGGGATGTCGGGCTCGCTTGTGGCGGCATGATCGATGTCTGGATCGAACCTCTTGGCGAGGATGCCGCGATCGATGAAGCGCGAAATCGCCAAAAGGAAGGCGGAGCCGTTGCGCTCGTCACCTGGCTGGATGGATCCGGCCGGCACGAGGTGCTAGGCAATTATGCGTGGGAAACAAGCGGTATCGTTGATTTCAATGGTTCCCAGGTATTTGTAGAACTCTTTGCGCCCAGGAAGCAATTGGTGATCTTTGGTGCTGTTCACGCCGCGCAGCCGCTGAGTCGCTATGCGCAGGACCTCGGTTATGAGGTCGTCATTGTTGATGCGCGCAAAGCCCTTGCGACGAAGGAGCGCTTCCCAAATGTGGAACGAATCCTCACGCTTTGGCCAGATGCTGCTTATGAACAACTCAACATTAATGCCTCGACATGGATCGCGATTCTCAGTCACGATCCGAAATTCGATGAACCGGCAATCCTTGGTGCGCTTGAAACCGATGCGGCATATATCGGTACGGTGGGAAGTCGAAAAACCATTGAGGATCGCCAGGAGCGTCTGCGCGATGCCGGTGTCAGCGACGCTCAACTTGCTCGCCTTCACGGCCCCATTGGCCTCAATATCGGCGGCAAGACACCCGAGGAAATGGCGATCAGCATCCTCGCTGAAATGATCGCGATTCAGCATGGTCGCGATGGCGGAATGCTGCGAACCTCCGCCGGCTCCATTAGCGGAGCGATGTCGTGAGCGAAGCGGCGATCGTGATTCTGGCCGCAGGTATGAGCAGACGCCTGGGGCGGCCGAAGCAAGTGTTACCGCTTGCGGGCGAGCCCATAATCGCCCACGTGGGTCGGGCAGCCCGTGCATCGAGCGCTTCCAGAGTGATGGCAGTCATCGGAGGTGCCCGGCATCAGACAATGGGTGCGCTCGATGGCATTGTGGACGAGCTTGTCATCAATGATTCGTATTCGCAGGGGCAGGGTACCTCGATTGCTGCTGCCATCCGACATCTGCAGAGTACGCAACATATTTTGGGACCGTGCGAGGCGGTCGTTTTTCTCCTGGCAGATCAACCGGGAATCCAGACGGCCACAATCGATTCAGTCATTGATGCCTGGCGGAATGGCGGCAAGATCGTGACTGCCGAGTATCGTGACCAGCCGGGACATCCCGTGCTCTTCGACCAGGCCTATTGGCCCGATCTTTCTCGACTGGATGGTGATCAGGGCGGTCGCGTGATCATCAGCAAACATCCTCGCGAGGTTGTGCGTATACCGGTCGATACTGATTCCCCGATGGATGTGGATACGGAAGCCGATTGGCGCAAACTTCAGGAGCACTGGCCGAATCAGGAGCCAGTTACGGAGTAAGCACGCCCCGGCCCTTCACCTTGCCGGCCCGAAGCGCATCCAGCACCAGTTGGGCATCCTCCAGCGGGTGCTTCTCGATTGGCGGTGGTGGCACATGCTGTTCACGCACCAACGCCATCAGATCCTTCAAATCCTGTAGTGAACCCACATAACTGCCTGCAAGCACCAGTGCCCGCATCGGCAGATACGGGGTTGGGATTGAGAACTCGCCACCCATCAGGCCAACGGCCACCACGGTAGCGCCCTTCACCATGGAATCTACTGCCAGCTGCAACGTATCAGGATTGCCAACGAGATCGATTGCCATGCGCAATCCGCGGCCATTTGGTGCCAGCTTTCTGATCTGGTTCACCACATCGGCATCGTGCGGATCAACGACTGCCAGCGCACCATTTTCCAGCGCCGCCTCCCGCTTTGCCGGGTCGATATCTGCCACAATCGCGCCATGGCCACCGAGTCCCTTGAGGATGGTGAGTGCCAGCATGCCGAGTCCACCAGCGCCAACAATCAGCACTGGATCGGTTTGAAGCAGTTTCTCGTCGAACTTGCGGAAGGCGTGATAGGTAGTGATACCGCTGCAGGTATAGAGTGCCGCTACTTCTGGTGCAATGCCGTTGAGCGGTACGCAGTACTTTTCGTTGGGAACAATCACGTGCGTGCTGTATCCGCCATCGCTGTAGATGCCGAGAGTTCTGGGGGTAGTGCAGTTCTGCTCGTCACCCATTTCGCAGGCATCACAGGTGCCGCAGCCGATCCATGGATATACGGCCACATCATCGCCGACCTTCACTTCGGTTACCGCATCGCCAACGGCTTCGACGGTCCCGGCGATCTCATGTCCCAGCACTCGAGGCGGGAAGAGACCACGCTCAGCGTTGGCGAATCGTTTGCCATTGCCGAGATCGTAGTAGCCATCGTGAATGTGGAGATCGCTATGGCACACTCCGGCCGCGGTAACTCGCACCAGAACTTCAGTTGTTCGCGGTTCGGGTGTCGTTTGCTCGCGTAGAACCAGAGGTTTGCCCCATTCGGTGACGACATAACTGCGCATGCTGCTTCTCCGATCACAATGATTATTTGCGTAGCTTTCACGCAATATACAGGCATTTCGGCGATTCGTCGTGCGACGTGGCACGCAGAATGCATTCTGATCAGACATAAAGGGGGAACACATGTCGAACTTTGCAGAACTGATTCAGGAACACCTGGCTGTTGTTTGTACCGATGGCACACAGTTGGGCACGGTCGATCATCTCGATGGTGAGAACAGTATCAAGCTCACTCGCGATGAGAACGATCAGCATCACTGGATTCCGTTGGGATGGGTGACTGGTGTCGAGGACGATACAGTCACCATCGATCGGTCGGTGATTCAGGCGCAGGAGGAGTGGAGCGATTCGGCTCCGCAGGATCTTTAGTCGAGCATAGGCCCGGAAAACGAACAAGACGCCGCTGATTGCTGATTCAGCGGCGTCTTTGGTTTCCGTGAGGGTACTAGAGTCCGGCGAAGTCGCCTTCATCCTTCATGCGACCAACGACACGATCAAATGCCTCGAGGGTAAGAGCCACATCCTCATCGGTGTGCTTCACACAGGTGAGACCTCCGCTGTGGAACACATGCACACCTTCCAGCAGCATGCCGATTTCGGTCTTCATTCCCAGCGGAGAGCCACCGCTCTTCTTCAGGAACTCTGGAGTAACGCCTTCCGGTTTCGTGAGATCGCCGCTGGTCATGTTGGATGCTCGCTGACCAAATGCGATGTGGAAGACGCTGCTTTCTCCCCAAACAAAACCGGGGGCATCGTGTCGCACAATGATCTCGTTCATTCCCGCGCGAATCTTTGCAGCAACGTCATCGCAATACTTCTGTACGGCAGGATCAGCGCATTTCTCTACAGCCAGCGCACCAGCCGCTGCTGCAAGCGGATTGGCATTGTAGGTGCCCATCTGCGGCACCTTCTTCGCCTGCACCGCCGGGTCATCGCTGAACGCAACTACCGACATCACATCGGCGCGACCACTTACTGCACCACCCGGCATACCTCCGGCCACAATCTTGGCCATGGTGGTCATATCCGGAGTGACTCCGAAGCGCTCTTGCGCGCCACCTGGTGCCCAGCGGAAGCCGCTGATGACTTCGTCAAAGATGAGCAGAGTGTCGTACTTGGTGCAGAGATCGCGCACTCCCTGCAGGAATTCAGTGATGAATGGAATGGTGGTCCAGCTACCACCACTCGGCTCAAGGATGACGGCGGCAATATCGCCCTGTACCAGTCGCTCCTCCAGCATGCCCAGTTCGTTTGCCGGGAGTACACTCACGGATGTCAGCGTTTCATCCGGCACGCCATTCACCGTGGTGCTCTCGAACGGAGGCTTCTCGCCCTTGAGGGCGTAATCCTGCCAACCGTGGAAGTGACCTTCGAACTTGAGGATGCCCTTCTTGCCAGTGAAGCCACGTGCGATGCGCATCGCCAGCAGCGTGGATTCCGTACCGGAAGCCGTGAAGCGGGTGAGTTCGGCGCTTGGAACCACCTTGTTGATGGCTTCAGCCCATCGCACTTCGGCTTCATGCCCGGCGCTGAAGTGGGTTCCCTTGCTGACCTGCTTTTCCATGGCAGCAGTTAGATCGGCATCATTGTGTCCGAAGATCAGCGAGCCATGACCCACACAGAAATCAAGCAGCTTGTGCCCCTCGATACTCCACTTGTAGCCGCCATCGGCCTTGGCAACGTAGGGTGGGAAAGGCTTGATATGGCGACCATCGTGGGTGATTCCGCCCACAATCGCCTTGCGAGATCGTTCCCACAAATCGTGGCTTCCGCTGAACTGATCGGCATACTGTTCATTAATCGTGGGCATCAATATTCTCCTGAAATGAACCAAACGTGGAACATCGTTGGCTGCATTATGCCGCCAATATCGGGAGTTGTGAACCCTTATCGCCCTTGCCGGAATGCTTACGAAATGTGAGAATCATTCTTGAAAACATGTGGAGTATCGTGGGACACGCTTCACATTCCTGTTCAGGCAACGGGGCCGAACATCCAACCCAGGCAGATACAGATGCAAACACGCACTCCAACCATTGTTGTGGTTGGTTCGAATCATGAATATGCACCAGTGGAGATCCGCGAACGCCTCGCCTTTTCGGGCGATGATCTCTCTCGTGGGCTCGATTCCCTGCGGAACGAAGTTCCGGAAGGCATGATTCTGAGTACCTGCAATCGCACGGAAATCTATGCCGTCGGCAACGAAGGCGATGATGTGGAAGGCGAGATCTTCTCCTGGCTGCATCAGTATCACTCCGTGCCGGAAGAAGTCCTCCGCCGGGCATCCTACGTTCACCGCGGTCACGAGGCCGTCGATCATATCTTCCGCGTCGCCAGTGGCCTGAACAGTATGGTGTTGGGCGAGCCCCAGATTCTTAGCCAAATCAAGGACGCGCTGGAATCTGCCCGCGAGCGAGAATCCGTGGGGCCAACCTTGCAGCGTCTCGCGCTGGATGCGCTCACCATCGGCAAGAAGGCTCGCACCAGTACCGATATCGCCCGCAACAATGTCTCGATTGCGCACGCTGCCATCGATCTTGCCGAGATGGAACTTGGCTCCTTCCGACATACGAATGTCACGATTCTCGGTGCCGGCAAAATGGCCACGCTCGCCGCCAAGTTGCTACGAGCTCGAGGCTGCGAGCGAATATTTGTAGTGAACCGCACACTCGATCGCGCTCAGGAACTTGCCGCCGATGTGGATGGCGATGCTCTGCCGATGGCAGAACTCGCCGATGCGGTGATGGCAAGCACGCTTGTCATCGGAGCGGCCATTGCCGATGAACCCATTCTGTTGCCTGAGCATGTTCGCGAACGCGATCATCGCCTGTGGTGCATCGATGTTTCTGTCCCACGCGTGATCTCTCAGGATATCGCCCAAATTCCTTTCGTTGCGGTCCGCGATGTTGATGCCCTCGAACCAATTCAGGCCAGTTACAAGGCGCAGTACGCCAGCGAAGTGCAGAAGGTCGAGGAATTGGTCGATGATGCAGCTGTTTCATTTGAGAAATGGATTGAGAGTCGCCAGGGTGTGCAAGCCATCGCCAAATTGCGCCAGCGCGGTGATGAAATCCGGGAGATGGAGCTCGCCAAGGCGCTTCGCAAGCTCGAGCACTTGAGCGATCGCGACCAGAATGTCGTGCGCGCCATGGCTGTGGGGCTCGTGAACAAGATGCTGCACCAGCCGATCCAGGAGCTCCGCAACATTACTGATCCCGTCGAACGCGATGCGGTATTGCGGGCTTTTGGGCTCAAAGAAACCAACCCTGATCGCTGATTCCATGGCACAATTGGAAAGAGTCACTTGGGCCCCGCTTGTGAGTCCAACCCGCAGGCTGATCTGATCAGGAGTTTACATGCCACTCGACCTTTCCCAATCTCGCGCTGCATTCGATCACGCACGTAATCTCATCCCCGGTGGAGTTAATTCTCCGGTGCGCGCATTTCGATCCGTTGGCGGATCGCCGATCTTCTTTGAATCGGGCTCCGGCAGCAAGGTGACGGATATCGATGGCAATACCTACATCGATTACGTGCTGAGCTGGGGACCTCTCATTCTCGGCCATGCATATCCGGAAGTTATTGCTCGCACAACCGAAGCGATGCAAAAGGGCACCAGCTTCGGGGCTCCGACCCTCGCCGAAACCAGGCTTGCAGAACTGATCGTCGCCGCCGTGCCGGGTGTGGACGAGGTTCGCCTGGTCAACTCCGGTACGGAAGCGACCATGAGCGCCTTGCGACTGGCGCGCGCCGCCACAGGACGGAACAAGATCGTTAAGTTCGCCGGCTGCTATCACGGCCACGCCGATATGCTGCTGGTTCAGGCGGGGAGTGGAGTCGCCACTCTCGGACTCCCGGATTCACCCGGAGTGCCGGGAGGTGCCACGCAGGACACTCTGGTGGCCCCATACAACGATCTCGATGCAGTCCAGGCATTGTTTGATGAGCACGGCGCAGAAATCGCCGCCATCATCGTTGAACCGGTTGCCGGCAATATGGGCATGATCCAACCAGTG
>JAFAEA010000066.1 GCA_023424355.1 Chloroflexota bacterium
CCGCTTTCGCCACAGCCAAAGCAGTGATAACTCTGCGTGTTTGGAAACACGATGAAGGACGGCGTTTTCTCGTTATGGAACGGACACAGCCCCTTGTGACTATTGCCGGTCTTTTTTAGGGTAGGCACGTATTGGTGAATGAGATCGACAATCTCAAGTCGATCACGAATCTCCGCTACCGGATCGTTCGCCATCAACGCACCTCCAGCGGCTTGTGCAGTCGCTCATACAGATCCATCGCAAATCGATCTGTCATGGATGCCACATAGTCGGCAACGCGTCGTTCAATTGGATCGTTGTTGCGTGCAACAGCATACAGCTCTGGCATTTCATCTTCGTGTTGCATGAAGTAATTGAAGTGAGTTTTCACGATTTCTTGCATCTGATGCGTGTGTGGAAGCTGATTGATGGGATCGTAAACCGATTCATACAGGAAGTCCCGCAGCACGTCGGCTGCTTCGCGAGTGCCTTCGCTCATGCGAATGTGGCCGTCGGGCGAAATGACATCCGATTCCTGAATGACATCTGCAACAAGGGTGTTGATCCGCTCGCTGTGGCGATTGCCCAGCACTCGCAGCACTTCGGCCGGGATGTCTGCATCCGTGATGATTCCGGCGCGAATGGCATCATCCAGATCATGGTTCATGTACGCGATTCCATCCGAAAGTTTCAGCACTTCGCCCTCGAGAGAATCTGGATCGAGCTTGTGACTCTGCATGATCGAAGACCGACCCTTGGAGTGCCGCAGAATGCCGTTGCGAACAGGCTCGGTCAGGTTGAGTCCCTTGCCATCATTCTCCAGATACTCAACCACTCGCAGGCTCTGCTCGTTATGCCGGAATCCCGGGAGCATCTCAGCGAGCGCCCGCTCTCCAGCGTGGCCGAACGGCGTGTGGCCAAGATCGTGCCCCATACCGATCGCTTCGATAAGATCCTCATTCAAACGCAGGGCACGGCCAATCGTCCGCGCGATCTGGGTGACCTCGAGGGTATGAGTCAGTCGAGTGCGGTAGTGATCGCCGCGAGGGCGAATAAATACCTGAGTCTTGTCGATCAGTCTGCGGAAGCTCTTGGTGTGAATGATGCGATCGCGATCGCGCTGGAACTCCGTGCGCATTGCGCTCGGTTCCTCTGTACGCTCCCGCTGCGCGCCGGCACTTCGCACCGCACGCCCGGTGAGGACGTCGTTCTCTATTTGTTCCAGTTGTTCACGGACTGTGCTCATGTGTTGCCCTAGGAAATGATGTCCATATTCGCCAGTGATGCCATCAATCTTTTTGTGCCATGGGTGGCGTTTTTGAAGGCGACGGTGACTTCCTTGTCCTTGTCGCGTCTCTCCATCACATCCTTTACCACGCCTTCACCGAACTTGGGATGGAACACGGTATTGCCGGTCTTGAAATCCGGAATCACGGGAGCCACCTTTTTCGGTACTGGCGCATCGCCCCAGGGCTGCTGCGCCCTTTCGGTGAACGATCCCGATGCAGCCCGCGAGTACTCGCGCGGCTTATTGCTGGTTCGATGTGATTCACGCGTCACACGTCGCAGGGATTCGGTCGGGATCGGCTCCACGAACCGGCTGAGTTCACCATTGCGGAACTGGCCGTGCTGCAATCGGCTCTGGGCGTAAGTGATGTATAGAATCTTCATCGCCCGTGTGATACCGACGTAGAACAATCGACGCTCTTCTTCCATTGCCGTTTCATCGAACGCCTCGGCTTCGACTGCGCGATAGATCGGCAACAGGCCTTCTTCGGCTCCAGCGATGAACACCACCGGGTACTCCAAACCCTTTGCCGAGTGGAGTGTGATGAGCGTGACGCTGCCGGTGTTGTCATCGGCCATGGTGTCTGCATCTGAAATCAGGGCAACTTGCTCCAGGTACTGAGCCAGAGCTTCCTGCGGATCGACGAGATCGTATCGCTCGAGATCGGTGCGGAGCTCCTGCACGTTGGCCCAGCGCTGGAGGTCTTCTTCCGTGCCGGTATCGAACATCTTACGCACTTCCATCACTTCCACAATGGAATCGAAGAGCTCGGCAAGCGTCGCTTCCTTCTTGCGGGACTTCAGGATATCGAAGGCTGTACCGATTCGCGCGGCAGCCTTGGCACCTGTGCCCGTGAAGTTGGGGAGCGGTCCCGTCTCCTTGTTCGCAACTGATGGCACCTGCGTCAACATCGCATCCAGCAAGGGGCGGCTGTACTCCGTGGCCCATTGGGTGGCTACTTCAAACGCTGCCGGACCAAAACCCTTGCCGATCGGCAGGTTATCGACCACGCGCAGCAGACTGACGTTATCGCTCGGGTTGTAGAGAAGTCTCAGCACCGCCATGATATCGCGCACTTCACGGCGCTCGTAGAAGCGCACACCGCCAACGATCTGATATCGGAACTCGCTGGTGCGGAATGCTTCTTCCAACACACGGCTTTGCGCCGTGGTGCGATACATCACTGCAATCTGCTCCGGAAGAACCTTGCCCATACTCACGAGGCGGCGGATTTCGCTGACGATCCACGTCGCCTCGTGTTGCTGATCGGCCAGTTCGCGGAGCTGGATCATTTCCCCTTCATCGTTGAAGGTGGTCATCTTGCGATCGATACGTTCCTTGTTATGGGCAATCACGCGGTCGGCTGCCTGCACGATGCGGTGAGTCGACCGGTAGTTGACCTCGAGGTGGATCTCCGTGGTGTTCGGATAATCCTCCTTGAAGTTGAGGATGTTGGTGATATCCGCCTGTCGCCAGCCATAGATCGATTGATCCGGATCGCCCACAACGAACAGATTGCCGTAATACTCAGCGAGCGCACTCACCATCACGTATTGCACGCGGTTTGTATCCTGGTACTCGTCCACGAGGATGTAGCGATACTGATGCTGATAGCGGGCGAGAGTAGAGGGATCCTGATCGAAAAGTCGAATCGGAAGTCCGAGGAGGTCATCGAAATCCACGGCATTGGCCGCGCGGAGAAGCTTCTCGTACTCGGTGTACACCCTCGCCACGATTTCATCGTCGTAGGATTGCGCTTCTGTGGCCACATCCGTTGCGGTTTGGAGCACGCTCTTGGCCGCCGAAATACGACTGAGCATGCGGCGCGGTGTGACCTGCTTTGGATCCAGATTGGCGTTCTTTACGGCAGTCTTGGCGATTTCCATTTGATCGCCACTGTCGTAAATCACGAAGTTCGGCTGAAGCTGGAGTTGTTCTGCCACCCGGCCAGGATTCTGCCGCAGAATCCGCACACCCAGAGAGTGGAATGTGCCCATGGTGAGGCCATCGGTGGCATCCTCGCCAATGAGTTTGTCGATTCGCTCCCGCATTTCGCGCGCCGCCTTGTTCGTAAACGTAACGGCCAGAATCTGGCTGGGTGGCACGTTCAGGTGCTGAATCAGGTACGCAATTCGATGGGTGAGCACCCGTGTTTTGCCGGAGCCAGGGCCTGCAACCACCAATACCGGACCTTCGGTGGTGGTTACAGCCTGTTGCTGCTGCTCATTCAAACCAGTGAGTAGATCGGGAACTGTCTGGGACATGCGCGGGAATCATCCTGTGGTTACTGAGGTCGCGAACACTCCTCCCTGTGGTGGGCGAAGAGTATAATGATGCATCCAGAATAGCACTCCCGGCACGCCGGCTGAGTGCGCACCGCAGTGCAATTATTGAATAGAAGGAATCGTGCGTGGTAGAATCTACGTAACCGAACGACGTGGGAACTGGCGCGGGCCCACTGCCTGCGCTTTCTGTTGTTCGATGGAACTCAAGAGACTTCCCTTGGGGCCGTCCCACAGTCGGCCCTTTTTGTTTGTCGATATTATTTTCAAGGAGGTGTGCAGAGATGAAAAGTGATCTCTATACCGCCATCGCCCAGATCGCGGCAGAGCGCGGCATTCCTCGTGATGCAGTGCTGAATTCCGTGCAATCTGCGCTAACCACGGTGTACAAGCGCAACACAGGCAGCGAGGAAGACGCCACAGTTGAACTCGATTCCGCCACCGGCGAAATGCAGGTTGTTGTCCGCAAGACCGTGGTTGAGGTTGTGGAAAATCCAGATCTCGAACTCTCGCTGGAAGAGGCCAAGAAGTACACCTCGGCACCGATTCTCGGTGAAGTTGTGAAGATCATCAGCACTCCAGAGAACTTTGGCCGCATCGCCGCCCAAACAGTGAAGCAGGTTGTGCACGGAAAGATTCGCGATTTCGAGCGCGAAACCGTGTACAAGGAATATCACGACAAGCAGGGCGAGGTGCTCAGCGGCATCATTCAGCGCGCCGATAATCGCGCTGTGGTGATCGAACTCGGTAAGGCCGAGGCTGTGATGCCCGCGCGCGAGCAGGTGCCAACCGAGCGCTACCGTGCCGGTCAGCGCATCAAGGTGCTGCTGAAGGAAGTGAGCGAGAATCCACGCGGTCCGCAGCTGATCGTCAGCCGCGCCGATGGCATGCTCATTCGCCGACTGTTCGAGCAGGAAGTACCCGAGATTCAGAGCGGCGCTGTGGAAATCATGTCCATTGCCCGCGAGCCTGGACTTCGCTCCAAGGTGGCTGTTGCCGCCCGGCAGGATAAGGTCGATCCGGTTGGATCCTGTGTCGGTGTACGTGGTGTGCGCATTCAGAACATCGTCAACGAGCTGTACGGCGAGAAGATCGATGTCATCGAATGGTCTGCCGATACCGCCGCCTTCATCGCCAATGCACTCAGCCCGGCCAAGCCGAGCAATGTCACGCTCAGCGAAGATGGCGATACCCGCACGGCTACCGTGATTGTCCCGAGCGATCAGATGTCGCTGGCCATCGGTAAGGAGGGCCAAAACGCTCGCCTGGCATTCAAGCTCACCGATTGGAAGATCGATATCAAGGGTCCCGAGTCTCTGCTCAAGAGCGAAGGTTTCTACCAGACAGCCAGCGAAGGCAGTGGCTTCCAGCCCGATTTCGGTTGGATGGGGCGTCAGCCACGCGCTGTTCAGGCAGATGGCACGGTGAACGTTAACGATGTGACCTACGGTCCGCTGGACGAAGATCTGCTTCGCCGCCAGGTGGATGTGGATATCATCGATGGCGTGGTCGAGGTCTACTACGAGCGCGAACTGCGACACCGATTTATTCAGGCCACGGGCGAGGCACTCGGTTTGGATGAGGAATACTCACCAGAAGAGATGGATGCCGAAGACCTGCAGGAAAACCTGAATGCCTGAAAGGAGGCGTAATACCTATGCCTTCTACAGGTACAACGAAAAAGAATCCGCCCCGGCAGAAGCACGTGCCGCAGCGTATGTGCGCTGTCTGCCGGGACACCAATGCCAAGAGAACGCTCACTCGCATAGTCCGAACCGACGAATCCAGCTTTATGGTGGATGAAACCGGCAGGGCAAACGGCCGGGGAGCGTATCTCTGCGACAAGGCATCGTGCTGGGAGAAAGCCGCAACAACTCCGGTTTTGGCACGCGCCCTGCGTGTAACCCCAAACGATGCTTCGGTACAACATTTGAAGGAATTTGCCGCTGGTTTGAATCTGGAAGCAGGTGCCAACAACACAACGGTAGGTTCAGAGGAGAAAGCACTATGACAGACACAACAGCTCGCGGCGCACGCCGCGCAACACGATCTCGCCGTCCAGGTGGCAGCGGAGCTCGTACCGTGGCGGTCAAGCGCAGTGCTCCTGTTGAGCGCGAACCCGTTGAACTGCCACCAGTACTCACGGTTTCCGATCTTGGCGAAGCACTCGAAATCAATCCGGTAGATGTGATCAAGGAACTGATGAAGGAAGGCATTATGGCCGGCCTCAATCAGCAGATCGATTACTCCACCGCCTCGCGCATCGCTGAGGAGCTCGGCTTCGAGACCTTCCAGGCCGAGAACGAAGCTACCCAGCATCTGTCCAACTTCACCGATCGCCAGGAACTCAGCATGAGTGATCCGGATGCGATTGCGCGTCCGCCGGTGATCACAATCATGGGTCACGTAGACCACGGTAAGACCAGCCTGCTGGATGCAATCCGATCCACCAGCGTTACATCTGGCGAAGCCGGTGGTATCACCCAGCACATTGGTGCGTACCAGATTGAGCGGCAGGGTCGAAAGATCACGTTCCTGGATACTCCAGGTCACGAGGCGTTCACCGCCATGCGTGCCCGCGGTGCGCAGGTGACTGACATCGCCATTCTCGTGGTTGCAGCCGATGACGGCGTGATGCCGACCACGCGCGAAGCCATCGCGCACATCAAGAGTGCCAATGTGCCGATGGTGGTGGCCATCAACAAGATCGACCTCGAGGCTGCCAATCCGGATCGCATCAAGCAGCAGCTTTCCGAGCTGGAAGTACTTCCGGAAGAGTGGGGTGGCGACATTCCATTCGTGGAAGTATCCGCCAAGGCCCGTCTCGGTCTCGATGACCTGCTTGAAGTGCTCTTGCTCGTTGCCGATGTCAACGAACTCAAAGCCAATCCGCACAAGCTCGCCGAAGGCGCAGTGGTGGAAGCCCGCGTCGATGGTGGTCGCGGTACAGTCGCAACCCTGTTGGTTCAGAACGGCACATTGAGCATGCGCGATGTGATTGTTGCCGGCACCACCTGGGGCCGCATCAAGAACATGTTCGATGATCGTGGCAAGAAGCTGCGCAAGGCCGGACCAAGCACGCCGGTAGAGATCATGGGTCTCAGTGGTGTGCCAGAAGCCGGTGACAACTTCGTGGCATTCGAGGATGAGAAGGCTGCCCGCCAACTCGCTGAAAAGCGACAGGCCGAGCAGCGACTTGCTCATCTCAATGACAATCGACCGCTGAGCCTTACCGATCTTTACGATCAGGTGCAGGAGGGTAAAACCGCCGAGCTCCGCGTCATTCTCAAGGCCGATGTTCAGGGGTCTCTCGGTGCCATCCAGAGCTCGCTACTCAAGCTGAATGAGGACATGGACGAAGGCGTAACGCTTTCCATCGCTCTGGCCGCCACCGGTATGATCACGGAATCCGATATCTCGCTGGCCGAAACAACCGGCGCTATCGTAGTGGGATTCAATGTCCGCCCGGATGCCGCCGCCAAGCGAGCCGCAGATTCTGCTGGCATCGACGTTCGCTTCTACACCGTCATTTACGAACTTCTGGATGATGTGAAGAAGGCCATGACCGGTATGCTGGCTCCGATCTTCCAGGATGTAACCGATGGTTACGCCGAAGTGCGAGAGACCTTCAAGCTGCCAGGCAACGATGTTGTGGCCGGTCTTTACGTGCTGGATGGCAAGGTGATGCGCAACTCTCGTGCTCGCGTTCTGCGCAGCGGTGTGGTGCTTCACGAGGGCGGAATCAGCTCCCTCAAGCGCTTCAAGGACGATGTCCGCGAAGTGCAGCAGGGTTACGAGTGCGGTATGGGTCTCGAGAACTTCAACGACCTTCAGGTTGGCGATCAGATCGAGTTCCTGCACCGTGAAGAGGTGGCCCGAGGCTAATGCCTCGCGATTTGCCCACGTCATCGGAGTAACCTCAAAATGACCAGACGAACACAGCAGGTTGGCGAGATGCTCCGCGCCGAACTGGATGACATCATCCGCAAAGAGGTGAAGGATCCGCGCATCGGATTCTTCAGCCTCACGCGGGTTGAAGTGCCAACCGATCTCCGTAGCGCGCGCATCTATGTGAGCGTGCTTGGTTCAGATGATGAGCGAAGCAACACACTGGATGCTCTGCGACAGGCTGCGGGATTCATTCGGTTCCATCTTAAGCCGCGTCTGCGCATGCGACAGATTCCGGATCTCGATTTCCGGGATGATCGCTCCATGGAGTACGCACAGGAGATCTCAGAGGTGCTCGCAGAGGTTCGCTCTCGGGACGAAGAAATCCGGCGTCAAACAGAAGCTGCTAATAGCGATGAAAAAGGGCAGGAGTAGGGCATGACATCACCCTGGAAGCTCGATAGCGAATCGGCATCTGCCGCATTCGATCTCCTGCGAAACAGCACCTGCGTTCTGATGCCCACGCATCAGAACGTGGATGCAGATTCCCTGTCCTCTGTGCTGGCGCTGAAGAAAGCCTTGGCACAGTTCGACATTCGTGCGGAAATCGTCATCCCCGATGGCGAAATTCCGCACTCGCTCGAATTCCTTCCAGGTGTGGATGACGTATTGCTCTATGGGAAAGATTCTCTCCCGGAATACGATCTGCTCTTGCTGGCCGATCACAGTGACCGCACCCGATCCGGCGCGTTCTATCGCGACGATCCGACACGCACAAACGGCGACATTCCGATCATCAACATCGATCACCACGTGACCAACGACCGATTCGGCGTGGTGAACATCATCGAACCGACTGCGGCTTCCACCACCGAAGTGCTCACAGATGTGTTGGCAGTTTGGGGTGCTGTGCTGGATAAGGACATCTCCCAGTGTCTGCTCGCAGGCATTTATGGCGATACACTTGGTCTTCGCACCGAAAGCACCACAGCTCGCAC
>JAFAEA010000094.1 GCA_023424355.1 Chloroflexota bacterium
ACATGAGTGCCAATCGTTCGATGAGCGATCAAACTGGAAGTAGCTATGCAAGTCAATCGAATTCAGAGCTTTCAGCAGATATGGAACCTTCTGCGTAGGAGTCCTATCACAACGCGTACAGAGTTGGTGCGCGATTCCGGACTCAGCAAAGCGACCGTCTCCGAAGCCGTGAGCCTGATGATTCAGCACGGAGTTGTTGCCGAAGTCGGCAAGCGCAACCCCGGCAGAGGTCGACGCCAGGTGGTTCTGGAGCTGCAGGCCGGCACTCGGATGGTGATTGGTGCGCAGTTCACAGAAACTGGCTGCCACGCCGTTCTCGCCGATCTCACCGCTTCACCAGTTGCATTTGCAGATCGCACGGTAACGAACAACGATCCCGCCAGCCTGATTCAGGCACTTGGCGAATGTATCAGTGAGCTTCGCGGCAAAACGGAGTCGCCGATTCTTGGCCTCGGCCTCGGTGTTCCCGGGCTCGTCTCGGCCAATGGTCGCAAGGTCGTGCTCTCTGTTCCTTTCGGATGGGAAGATGTGCCGATCTGCGACATGATCGAGCGCGAGCTTGATATCTCTGTAGTCACCATCAACCGTGCCAAATCCGCCGCTCTCGGTGAGTATTGGCAGGGTTCCACTGAGAAACCATCTGGCCGCGAGCATCTTGCGCATGTCCATGTTGGTGCCGGTATCGTGGCCGGATTCGTCTATGGCGGTCAACTGTTGATGGGTCACGGTGGTGCTGCGGGTGAACTCGGCCATGTCACCATGGTTCCGGATGGTCCAACCTGCGCCTGTGGAAACCAGGGATGCCTGCATATGTTTGCCTCCGAATCTGCCATTCTTCGGGATGTGCAGATTCGCAGACAGCGACAGCCGGGAGGCACGGTCGAGATCGAACGCTTCGAGGACATTCAGGCATCGCTTGAACGCGGTGATGCAATCACAACAGAGGTCGTGCAGGATGCAGGCAAGTGGGTGGGCATCGCCATCGCGAACGTCATCAATGTGATGAATCCATCGACTGTGACGATCGCCGGATCAGTTGCCGATCTTGGTGATGTTTTCATGGATCGCGTTCGCCAGGAAGTGGGTCGCAGAGCCATGTGGGAAGTGATGCAGGGCGTGACCATTGCCAAATCGGTGCTAGGCGATAATGGCGGCACCATTGGTGGCGCCGCCTTGTTTATCGATAGCCTGGGTATCGAGCGCGTGCTGGCTTAATCAGGCGGTTTCGAACGTCTGGTTGCTGGTGCCTTCCAGCATCGCTACGAAATGACGCGGTCCAACCTCAACCAATTGCTCAATGGAATCACCGTTGGCATCGATATCTGCCGGGGGCTGATCGATGTGTTCCTCAGCTCGCGGTACAGCATCGCGGGTTGCGGGCAACACAGCGCTCAGTAAGCGACGCGTGTAGTTGTGACGGGCATCACTGAACAGCGTATCCGCGTTGGCGTACTCCAAAACCTGGCCCTGATACATCACCGCAACATCGGTGGCGAGGTGCTTAACAACGGCAAGGTTGTGGGAAATGAAGAGCATGCTCAGCCCCAGATCGGACTGTAACTCTGCCAACAGGTTGATAATCTGCGCCTGAATGGAAACATCCAGCGAGGATGTGGGTTCATCGCACACCAGCAGTTCCGGCTCGAGTGCTAACGCACGCGCAATCGCAATGCGCTGCTGCTGGCCGCCACTGAACTCACCTGGAAGCCGATTCATGGTGTGAGCGCTAATGCCCACTTTATCCAGCAACTCGCGAGCACGCTCCGTACGCTGCTTCTTGTTCCCCTTGTTGTGCAATCTCAATGGCTCGGAGACGTTATCGATTGCGGTGTAATGGGGGAGCAACGAACTGTAGGGATCCTGAAAGATCACCTGCATGCGAGAACGCAGTGCCTGGAGTTGCTTGCCCCTGGCGCGACGGACATCGATCGAATCGTCGAAGACGATTTCGCCACTGTCAGCTTCGTGCAATCTCAAAACTAGCCGGGCCAATGTACTCTTGCCACTACCGCTTTCGCCCACGATTCCGAGCGTCTGCCCCTTATCCAGCGTGAAAGAGACGCCCTTCACCGCCCTGAGTACTTCGCCACCGGGCAGATTGAAGGTCTTGGATACGTTCTTGACATCCAACAACATCAGTTCGCCCTCACTATTGCTTCATCGGTAGCACCAATCGTTTGCTCGGGAGCTTTCCAGCAGGCAACATCCCGACCTTCGGCCCAGCGTCGAAGCTCTTGCGGCTCGTTGACGCATCGCTCTTCCGCCAGCACACAGCGTGGTGCGAACGGGCATCCCTGCGGAAGTTTTGTGAGGTTCGGCGGGTTTCCCGGAATTGATTCCAGCCTGCCTTTGCCTTTGTCGATCTCGAGCGTGGAGTTGAGCAACCCGGCAGCATAGGGATGGGCTGGATTCTGGAGCACTTCTTTCATTGGGCCGCGTTCCACCGCAGCGCCGGCATACATCACCACCACGTTATCGCAGAAGTAGCGGGCTACACCGAGATCATGCGTAATAAGGATGATGGACATACCTTCGGCAGTCTTGCGCTTGAGGATATCGAGAATTTGTCGCTGAATCGTCACGTCCAGCGCGGTTGTCGGTTCATCGGCGATGAGCAAACGTGGATTACTGGCCATAGCCATCGCGATCATGGTGCGTTGACGTTGGCCACCGCTGAGCTGAAACGGGTACTGCTTCATGCGGGTATCCGGACGATCCAGTCCCACATCTTTCATCGCTTCAATCGCGATTCGCTCTGCCTCGTGTCGCCTGGCAATGCCGTGCCAAACCAGGTGCTCGGTCAATTGCTTGCTCAACTGCATCGTTGGGTTAAGCGATTTCATCGCGTCCTGGAAAATGAAGCTGATGTCCTTACCGCGAATCTTCCGGAGATCCTCCGGTTTCATCCCAATGAGGTCAACTCCGTCGAACTCGGCTGTGCCGCTGGTGATCTCGGCAGAAGGAGGCAGCAGGTTCAGCAATGATCTCACGCTGACACTTTTGCCGGATCCGCTCTCCCCAACAATCGCCATGGATTCGCCGCGCTTCAGTTCATACGACAGTCCATTCACTGCATGCACTACGGTGTCATGCTGTTTGAACCGGGTATGAAGGTTTTCTACTTTCAACAAGATGTCGGACATAGTTCTACTCTTGTGCGTCGAATGCATCACGCAGGCCGTCGCCGATCCACGTAAACGCAAGCATGGTGAAGGTAAACAGGAGCACCGGGCTCAGAATGAGGTGAGGGGAGACGAGCACCCACTGCAGGCCATCCTGAATCATGGTTCCCCATGAAGGGGTTGGCGGCTGAACACCGAGGCCAAGTAATGCGAGGCCAGATTCCGCCATGATGGCCGCCGGAATTCCGAAGCTGAGGGATACCAGCAACGGTCCCCAGGCATTCGGCATGATGTAGCGCCACGCGATAGTGAATCCACCAGCACCCATGGCGCGACCCGCTTCCACAAATTCCTGATTCTTGAGTCGTAGCACTTCGGCGCGAACCAATCGAGCGACACCTACCCACGAGCTAATACCGATGGCCACGAAGATGACCAAGGGACTTCGTCCGAAAGAGGTCACCAGAATGATCATGAGCAGGTAGCTGGGGAACACATAGAGAATGTCCGTAGCGGCCATCAACAGGTCATCGACCTTGCCTTCCATGTATCCCGCGATGAGCCCAACCACAATGGCCAGCGCCAGAGCGACGAACTCGGCACCGATGGCGATGATGAGCGCGGTGCGCACACTGAACACCATGCGGCTGAACACATCGCGGCCGAGCTGGTCCGTGCCCAGAATGTGCCCTTCGGTGAACAGACCCGCCCGCTTCAGCGCGTAGTCTGTTTCGTCCACCGCATACGGAGCGATGAGCGGCGCGAAGACGGCGACGATCACCAGCAGAATCGCAAACCCGAGACTGAATACTGCTAGTTTGTTGCGTTTGTAGCGTTTCCAGGCGGCTTTCCACCGCCCGCCGGAGGCATCGAAAACATCCTCTTCAACGATAAGTGCCGAGGCATTTGCAGCCATTGTTACCTCCTTATCGTCTGGAAACCGATCCGGGGATCAAGAATCCGATAGAGGATATCCACAACGAGGTTTGTGCCCATGAGAATGAGCGCAAAGAAAATCGTGGATCCCATCAGCAAAGGCATATCGCGGGTTCGGGCGGCATCGGCAAAATACATACCCAATCCCGGAATACCAAAGATGCTTTCAATGAATACGGTGCCGGTGAGAAGACTCGCGAGATACGGGCCAACCACGGTCACAAACGGAATCAGTGAGTTACGAAGCGCATGCTTCACCACCACTGCCTGCGTGTTTCCGCCTTTGGCACGAACGGTGGTGATGTAGTCCTGCCGGAGAGTCTCGATCATGCTGGTGCGCACATAGCGTGCAAGCATGGCGATCGAGCCAACGGTAAGTGCAGCGATCGGCATGATCGCTTCTTGCACAGATCCCCAGCCGCGAGTTGGTAGCCATTGCAGCTCACGCGCAAGAAGCAGGATGAGGAACAATGCCACCAGATAATTCGGCAGCGCTCGACCGACCGTGAGCAAGAACATCGACAGGTAATCGACCCACGTGTTGTGTTTCACAGCCGTGAGCACACCAATGGGTACAGAAATCACCACTGCAATCAGCACGGAAATGATGGCCAACGAAAGCGTAATAGGGAACGCTCTGGCGATGATTTCCTGTACCGTCTGGTTTGGATAGCCCTGTGATGGTCCAAAATCCCAGAAGATCGCGTGCTTCATGTAGTTGATGTACTGCTGCCAAACGGGCAATTCGGAATCGTATCGACCACGAATTTCGCCGATAACTTCGGTTGTCTGGGCGGGGCTCATACCGGTGGCACCACTACTGACTCGTGCGATATCAGCGAAGTTACCCGGAGCCGCTTGCAGCAAGCCGAATGTGATCATTGAAACGATGATCACGGAGATGAGGATTCTCACCACCCGGCGCATTACAAACGAGAACATAGATTGCCCTTTCTGCGGGCGACATTTACGAACGAAGAGGGTGGAGGGGTACTTCGACTCCTCCACCAGAATGTTTTATCCCTTGGTCAACGGACCGTAGTAAAAGTGCAGTCCGCCCTGGATGTAGTCGATCTCGCCGACTTCCGCAGTTTGAGCCCAGTAAGCATCACTCTCGAATACCGGAATGATAAGGAACGTTTCCATTCGAATCCGCGCCGCTTCCCGGAGCAACTCGGCCTGGGCTTCGGCATCCGGTTCGGCGAAGGCGGCATCAACCGCTTCCTGGAATGCAGTAGCACCCTCGGAACGATTGGCGGTGCGCATCTCTTCCAACTGCGTATTTCGCTCGCCAGGAGTGAGATCGATGTTGGTTTGAACGGCCTGATATTCCGCCCAGACTTCTGCCGGCAGGCTGAACTCAGCGATGAACTGTGGACTCCACAGGCTGGCAACCCACGTGCTCCATGTGGGTGTGGAGCCAAAGGTACCGGTGTAGAAGCCGACATAGTCCTCTTCCTGCACAGCCCAGCGGCGCTCCACATACACACCGGGTTCAACCGTATCCAGTTTGACCTCGATACCAAGATTCTTGTTCCAGGTATCGGCCAGAGCCTCCATGGCGATATTTTCACCACTGTAGAGAAGGGTGATCGTGGGGAAGCCTTCGCCATCTGGATATCCGGCATCGGCCAGAAGCTGCTTGGCCTGCTCGATATCGGTGACAGTGTTCTGATCATCGCTGTAACCAGCCAGGGTGTTCGGAACCAGTTGGGAGGCTGGTCGCGTGTTCGGGACCACCTGGCCCACGATTTCGCGATCGATACCCATCGAAAGGGCCCGGCGAATATTCACATCCTCCAAAATCGGATTCTTGCTGCGCAGTACTGCGAGGTAGCCGATGTTACCGGCAGGTGCGGACTTCACCATCTCCGAAAGATTCGGATCCGCCTGGAAGCGCTCGATATCGGCAACCTGTAGCGTCACGCGGTCGAGTTCGCCAGCCTCGAAGGAAACAACGCCTTCGCCCGCCAGGTTCACAGCAACACCCGGAATCGAGACATTGGCGCGATCCCAGTAGTTTTCGTTCGGCACCAGATGAATGTATGTATTGATCTCCCATTCATCAGGCACGAACGCACCGTTGGTAACGATGTTGCCCGGCATGACCCAATCGTCGCCGGATTCCACATTACCCTGATGGAGCGGAAGCATGGATGGGTGGGTGAGCAGGTGCGGGAACTCGGCGTTGGCATAGATGAGGCTGAATTCCAGCGTCATGTCATCCACGGCCTTGATGCCGACGGATTCCCAGTCCTCGCTGGCGCCTGAGAAGAACTCGGTAGCTCCCACGATTCCGAGCGCCGGCTGGAATGAGTTTGCACCGAGGGTGACACCGGCAGCCGCACCGGATGGTGTCAGCAAGCGCTGATAGGTCCAAATGAAATCGTTGGCCGTTACAGGATCTCCATTGCTCCAGAGAGCTTCGCGGAGGTGGAAGGTGTAGGTCTTTCCATCTTCGGAAACATCCCAGGATTCAGCAGCAGCGCCGACTGCGTCCACGCCGCCATTGGCCAGGCGGGTAACACCCTCGAACAGACCTTCCGCAGCAAACCACATACCGTTGGTTACGAATTGTGGATCCAGTGTCGGGAAGTTCACATATTCCATGCGAAAGTCGGAGGCATCCTGCGCACTTGCAAATCGGGCTGTGCTCAACACACCCGCACCAGCAAAGGCAGGAACCATCATTGATGCGGCCGAGCCCTTGAGTAGGGAACGTCGTGAAACCGAATGTCGATTGAAAGACCGGGATTGAACCATCTGTTCCTCCTAAGGCACTGGAAAATAGAACGGCTTTCTCAGATGGGACGTACGCATCCTCACGGGCACACCACAAGAAAAGGGGGTGGCCGTTGTGCGCCGTTGCACGTGTCGTTTGCATTCGTTTCATCATCAAACAAAGTGATTGTATTCTGTGGATTGTGGTGTGTCAATGCAGTTCTGTTTGGGACAAAATCGGCTTTGAAACATACTCTTGGCCAATTTTAGAGGCAACGAGCCTTGACACTCAAAATGTTCGTTCAAGTTACGAACTAATGAAAATGAGTTTTGGTTCATCAGCATTCGTGACTGAGTTATTGTTTCTCTGCGGACATACGCTCAGGAGAAACAAAAACAGGTGAGGAAAGCACATGGCTTTCCTCACCTTGGAGAGCATGCCTAGTCTTTGCCGAGCTTGCCGAAGTAGAAGTGCAATCCACCCTGGATGTAATCAACCTCGTGCACATTCGGGTTCTGCGCCCAATATGCATCGCCTTCGTAAAGAGGAAGAATCAGGTAAGTTTCCAGCCGCTGCTTTGCTGCCTCCCGCAGCTTCGCCTGCTGGGCATCCGGATCCCCTTCCTCGAATGCTGCTGTAACGGCATCCCCGAAGGCCGTGGCACCCTCCGATTGATTCGCCTCCCGCAGTTCCTTGAGAGCGGCGTTACGTTCGGCAGGAGTCAATTCGGTGTCCGTCTGAATCGCCTGATATTCGCTCCACACCTCGTGTGGCAAGCTGAACTCGGCGATAAACTGCGGACTCCAAAGGCTCGCGACCCACGTGCTCCAGGTAGGAGTGGAGCCGAATGTGCCGAAATAGAACCCGATGTAGTCGTCTTCCTGCACGGCCCAGCGACGCTCCACGTAGACGCCGGCTTCCACCAGGTCGAGCTTGACCTCAATGCCCAGATTCTTGCTCCAGGTATCCGCCAATGCCTCAGTAACTGGCGTTTGCACACCATGCAACAGGTAGAGTGTGGGGAATCCCTCGCCATCCGGATACCCGGCATCGGCCAGAATCTGCTTGGCCTGCTCGAGATCGCTAACCGTATCGTCTTCCGTGGAATAGCCGGCGACTCCGTTTGGAATCAGCTGATAAGCAGGTCTGGTATTTGGCAGCACCATGCCGATGGTTTCGCGGTCCATTGCCATCGATAGTGCCTTGCGGATGTTGACGTCTTCCAGAATCGTGTTCTTACTTCGCAAAGTCGCCAGGTAGCCTATGCTTCCCTGCGGTGCAGAATGCACAAGCTCTGAGAGTTCCGGATCGGCCATGAAGCGTTCAATGGACGGCACATCCAGAGTCACGCGATCCAGCTCACCAGCCTCGAATGCCACCACACCTTCGCCTGCGAGGTTCACTGCGCAACCTGGAATCGTGACAGATTCTCGATTCCAGTAATTCTCATTGGGAATCAGATGAATGTAGGCGTTCATCTCCCACTCATCGATGATGAACGCACCATTCGTTACAATCTTGCCCGGCATAATCCAGTCGTCGCTGGCCTCCACACTTGCCTGATGCAGGGGCAGCATGGAAGGGTGGGCGAGGAGGTGCGGGAACTCCAGGTTCGCCCAATTGAGCGAGAACTCGAGCGTCTTGTCGTCGAGTGCCTTAATGCCGACTTCTTCCCAATCTTCGATCTCGCCTGCAAAGAACTCAGTAGCACCGACAATGCCCAACGCGGGTTGGAACGAGTTGGCTCCGACAGTGACACCAGTGGAAGCACTGGAAGGTGTCAGCAAACGCTGATAGGTCCAAATGAAATCGTTGGCCGTCACCGTATCGCCGTTGCTCCACAGCGCATCGCGTAGATGGAAGGTGTAGGTCTTGCCATCCTCCGAAACATCCCACGATTCGGCCATGGCGCCGACAGCATCGACACCGCCGTTGGCCAATTGGGTAACGCCTTCGAACAATCCCTCTGCCGCGAACCACATGCCGGAATTGGTCACGAACTGGGGATCGACGGTTGGGAAGTTGCCATACTCGAATCGGTAGTCACCTTCACTTTGGGCGGCTGCAGTTCGAGCAAACGCGAGTGAACCAGCGCCGGCAAAGGCAGGTGCAGCCATCGCGGCTACCATCCCCTTGACCGTGGTACGGCGCGAGATGGTTTGACGGGTAAGAGATCCAGACATCCATAGACTCCTGTCACGACCTGATACGTTGTTCGATTCGTAGCGATGGCACGGATACCAAAAGGATCGCAAAAAGTAACGCTCTCAGGGATGGCCGGTCCCTCTTTACGTCCCTCTCGTTACACCCGGGTATTCGTTTCATCTCCAAACAAAATCATTGTATACACTGCACTTGCCAGAGTCAACACGCATCATGGCGTGCAAAATCTGGCCAAAACACGTCGAAGACCGGGTGTTGACAGTCACGGTGGTGTCGATATCATTGGAATTAGTTCAGAACTCAAACTAACGTGTTCAATCTGGAGACGGAAGAAGAATGGACAAATTGGCAATCGACGGTGGATCCCCGGCATATACAGCCGATGCGGTGAAATGGCCCATTTACGATCAAAGAGAAGAAGAACTGCTCCTGGAAGTACTGCACAGCGGGGCATGGAGCGAACTCACCGGCACCAAGGTGAACGAGTTCAACCGCAAGTTCGCGGAGTTTCAGGGAGCTGAATACGGCGTCTCCGTTCCCAACGGCACCTTGGCGCTCGAGGTCGCTCTTCAGGCGCTCGGAGTAGGGCCCGGCGATGAAATCATCACCACCAGTTACACATTCATTGCCACGGCCTCATCGGCATTTTCCGTGGGTGCCAAGCCGGTCTTCGTAGATATCGATCCCAATACAAATAACATCGATCCGGCGAAGATCGAAGAGATGATTACGGATCGCACCAGGGCGATTGTGCCGGTACATATTGCCGGTAATCCGTGTGATCTGGATGCGATTCTCGAAATTGGCAAGAAGCATGGCATCCCTGTGCTGGAGGATGCCTGTCAGGCCTGGGGATCATCCTGGAAAGGACAGCCAGTTGGGGCGATTGGCGATGCCGGAGCCTTCAGTTTTCAGGCCAGCAAGAACATCACGGCAGGTGAAGGCGGTATCGCTATCACCAACAATCGCGATATCTATGGCGCCATGTACTCCATCCACAATGTCGGTCGGGTTCCCGATGGTGGCTGGTATCAGCACGACTTTCTGGGCAAAAACCTACGTATGACCGAATGGCAGGGAGCGATTTTGCTGGCCCAACTGGAGCGTCTGCCGCAGCACATTCAGCGTCGTCATAACAGCGCAGAGATCCTCAACGCTGGCTTCGCTGATGTACCGGGATTGTCTCCGCTCTCAGTGGATGAGCGTACCACCGGGCACTCCTGGCATCTGTATCAGCTGCGATACGATTCAGCGCAATTTGGTGGCAAGGACAAATCCGAGTTTCTGCGGGCATTCGCAGCTGAAGGTGTGACCAGCAGTGGCGGTTATGTTCCCCTGAATTACCAAAAGGCAATCCGCGATACCATCCGCGATCGATTTGGAGAGGACGAGGTCAACGAGGTGCCGAATACGGAGGAAGCGGGGCGAACCACTGTCTGGATTCCGCAGCAGGTGTTGTTGGGGGATGACGCCTCGATGGAGCAAATCGTTCGCGCAGCCGTCAAGATTCAGCGCGCCTGGGCGAACTAGCAATATCCGGTACATCACGGCGATTTTCTCGACATGAGGTTTTATGCGTACTATACTCGTCGTGCTGTACTGATGCGGGAGTAACTCAGTTGGTAGAGTGTCTGCCTTCCAAGCAGAATGTCGCGGGTTCGAGTCCCGTCTCCCGCTCCAAACCCTATGAGAACGAAATACAACGATGAGTGCATCCGGATCGGATGCCTCGTTTTGTTGAATCCTATTTTCGCCGCTTTGGACCGGGAATCGCGCTCAAGGGCGTGCTGCTCATTTCCAACGTCGAATTCAACCATCAACGCCTTCAATAACGACGTTGTGACCACCTGACGGAACGTCAGGACCGTGCGAACATGGTGAGAACGATGTAGACCAAGAACGGGTTGGATTTAATTCCGCCCGGGAGTATGTTCATGACCATTGAAGACCGGAAGGACCGACACATTCGTGCCAATTTGCATGATGATGTCACCTATCGAGAAGTAAGCACCGGTTTCGATTCCATCCGATTTCAGCACAACGCGATGCCAAACCTCGACCTCGAGCAAAT
>JAFAEA010000141.1 GCA_023424355.1 Chloroflexota bacterium
AGGAATTGATCCAACCGGTAGAATAGAGGTTGGATCAAAACGTATCTTCGTCGGACCACTACATGCCCATTCAGTTGTTAACAGAAGAAACCATTGGCAAGATCGCAGCGGGCGAGGTCGTTGAACGACCCGTATCCGTGGTGAAAGAGCTCATCGAGAACGCGATCGATGCCCGAGCCACCCGCATTGATATCGAAATCGAGGAGGGTGGCAACAAGCTCATCCGCGTCACCGATAACGGCATCGGCATGAACCGTGATGAACTTCCGCTTGCCGTCACTCGCCACGCTACCAGCAAGCTCTCGACCTTCGACGACCTGGAACGACTCCACACCCTCGGATTTCGAGGGGAGGCGCTGCCGAGTATCGGCTCTGTGGCAGGACTCTCGATTCGATCCGGAAGCGCCGATGGTAGCGGTGCGATCGATATTGATTTTGGTCGCGTCGAGCCGGCTCGCATCGAGGCTGCACCGCGCGGCACCACTGTGATGGTTCGGGATCTCTTCGGCAATGTCCCGGCCAGGCGAAAATTCCTGCGTCAACCGGGAACCGAGGCCACGTACATCAATCGCATGATTGGCGCGTATGCCTGCCATCGGAGCGATATTCAGTGGACCCTCACCAGCGATGGTCGGCAATCGATCAAGACCGATGGCCGCGGCGATGATGCGTCGGCGGCGATCGGTGTGTTCGGCCCCGAGCTTGTCGGCAATGTGTTGGTACTCGGCGAAATGGACGCGGATATGCGCGTGCCAGGCGTTGAAGTCACCGGCTGGATCAGTTCACCAGCAGTCCATCGCTCACACCGGCAAAGCCTGCATTTCTTCGTCAATGGTCGGCTGATTCAGCATCGTGCGCTGATTTACGCGCTCATGGATGCGTATCACAGCCTTCTCATGGTGGGGCGGCATCCGCTGGGGATGGTGCGTATCGAGGTCGATCCTGCTGCGGTTGATGTGAATGTGCATCCGACCAAGGCTGAGGTGAAGTTTGCCGATGAACGAGCTGTGGCCAGAGCCGTGCAGCGTGCCGCCCATGCGGCGCTCCTGCAGCAGCGCAACGATGTGCTGCCAGAGATCAGCTTCGAGCCGATTCCCCGCGCGAAGCTCGAACCGCATCAAATCACCTTCACTTCCGGTGCCGATCCGATTCCTATGACCGATGATCATCGGCTGGATTCCCGTACCCAATTCGAGCGTCGCGAGGAGCCCACGCCTCCGCACGTGACCGAGATGCCGAATCCTTCCGGAATTCCGGTGCTTCGCGTACTTGGTCAGGTTGGTGCTACCTACATCATTGCCGAGGGGCCGCAAGGCATGTTTCTCATTGATCAGCACGCTGCGCATGAACGCATCATGTACGAGAAAATTCTCGCGCAGATGCAGGCGAATGCGATCGATCAGCAGCCAATGCTGGATCCTCTGGTGATTGAACTCCCAGCCGATGAACTCGCGATCTTCGAGAAATCAATGGAAGAACTGAACCAGATCGGGTTCGAGGTCGATCGCTTCAGCGAGAACTCGATCATCGTCCGGGCGATTCCTGCACTCGTGAAGGGCGTCGATGTCTCGAAGCGTATGCACGATATTCTTCGCGAACTGGTTGAAGGCGGAGCAGGGGATAGCTGGATGGATTCCGTGGCGATTAGCGCCAGCTGTCACACCAGTATTCGTGCCGGACAGGCACTCAGCCTGCCGGAAATGCGCGAACTGGTTGCGCAACTGGAACGATGTGAACATCCTCGTGCGTGCGGACACGGCCGACCGACCATGCTGCACATGAGTCAAAACGAGCTCGAGCGTCAGTTCAATCGTCGTTAGTAGCATCAAGGACGGCTGCCAGGAGACTCGCAGCTTCGGCGCGGAACTCCGGCTCTCGTTCATCCTGAATGGCGAGCATCCAGGTTACCGCTTCCAGGTCTCGTAGCTGTTGCAAGAGTTTGATTGCGGAGTTCGATATGCGGGCTTGTCCGCTTTGTTCCGCATATCGATCCAGAACCCGGCTGAGATCAAATGATCTGGACATGGTGAGGCATGCTAAATCCCAGGCTGATGGACCATAGGATGCTTCCTCGAAATCGATCCAAACAGCGCCATTTGGTGTTTGGATGGCGTTCTTGCGCTGCGCATCTCCGTGGATGAAGGAGTCCTTCAGATTCGCACTATTGACGCCGTCCATGAGCCGGAAATAGTGATCCTGGAGGCGGGAGATGTCTGAGGATTCAAGAATCGATCGGTCTCGAAGAATTGGAAAAACATCAGTCGCGTGGCTGGTGATCGTGGCGAACCATGACCGATCGCTCAGCAGTGGTCCGGCTTTCCGATGCATACGTGCCAGCGAATCGACCAGTTCTTCTTCGGTACAGGCTCCCATTTCGCCCTGAATCTCATGCCATAGGGTGATCGGAATGCCATCGATCATGGCCACGTCGTTACGGAATGGTTGCTGAACGGCTACGCCACTTTCATGCAAGCTGCTGCAGACATCGACTTCGATCTCGAACCAATAGCGGGGATCCGCTTTGGCAAGGGAGGCGAGTGTAGCCGCCTTCGCGATGACTCCGGAATCACCGAGCCTTGCCACGGTATTCCAACGCTCTGAAAGCACGTGAAGCTCGATAGGAAGGTTCAGGCTGCGCGCCAGTAGCTGGATTGCCTGGCGGGCATGTTCGCGTTGACTAATACCGGCCACGAACGCTGTTCCACTTCACCCGCAACACATCGAGAACGTTGTGGAACGTGTCGATTACCGGATTGACTTTGCTGTGATCGCCATACTGCCAAGTGATTGGAACCACCGCGATCTCGTGGTTGTGCTTGCGCGCGATGTAAAGGAGCTCGACATCGAATGCGGTGACGCGCGGAGTGCGCACAACTTCGGCATCTCGATAGAGTTGCTGTCTCGGCAAGATATCATCCAGCGCTTCGCGGCTGAAGACCTTGAACCCGCATTGTGTATCGTCGATACCCGGCAACAAGAGAAGTTGTACCAATACGTTGAACACGCGACCCATCAGGTGCCGATACCACGGCTCATCGACACGAATCGAGTCACTACCCTCGCGTGAAGCAATCGCCACACCAGCGCCGTTCTGAAGTGCTTCCTCACAGCGATACCAGGTGGAGAGGGGGGTCGCGAGGTCTGCATCCATGAATCCAACCACATTTCCCCTGGCGCGAGACATCCCGGCCAGAACAGTCGCGGCCTTGCCACGATGCCTCTCCGCCATCACGACGATCTCGGGGTGTTTGGTGGCGAACTCGTTGAGAATCTGCACGGTGTTATCGGAACTGCCGTCGTCAACGAAAATGAGTTCGGCGTTTCGATTACGGAAGAATTCCGTAACATCCGAAAGTGTGCGGAGAATGCGATGAGATTCGTTGAACACGGGAATCACAACACTGATTTCGGGTGCAACTGGTTTCTGTGAACTCACCGCGGGCAAACTCCTGTGGGCTGCTATCAAGTGGAAAGTCTAGCATTTTTGGCCGGCACTACAACATTGCCGGGTACACTCAAGGTATACGAATGGAACTCGAGAAAGGGTCAAAATGATAACAGCGTATCTGTACAACTCATGCACATCGTGCCGAAAGGCAAAGGATGTGCTCGAAGCCGAGAATGCGAA
>JAFAEA010000310.1 GCA_023424355.1 Chloroflexota bacterium
ATGCTGGCAAGCTCGGCGTGCTCCAGCTTCATCAGGCCACTGAGACCGTCGTTCTCCTGCAGGATTCGTTGGCTCAGCGGAATCACGGATTCACCGGCAGTTCCGGTTCCCAGGAGAATGGCGATCAGTTCGGCAGCGCTGAGCGATCCGGCTCCGTACTGCATCAATCGCTCTCTCGGCATTTCGCTTTTTTGTTCTTCGCTGATCTTGGCCATGCGCGTTATTCCGGCATGAAACTGGCCACAATCATGCTGTAGTAGCCATCGATGCCATACGCCAAAAGTTCGCTTCTCAACGCCACTCGCTGCTGGATTCCGGCCAGTATCAGGCACTGCCAAAGTCCATCGATAGCTGCAGCCTCCACATCCGGCTGTGGGAGGTGAATGAGGCTGGCGAGATCATTGCCGCGAATTGCGAACTGAATCGTGTCATCCATTTGGCGTGCGATAGGATGAGCGCCGTACGGTCCGCTTTCTGCATGGACATGGCTCCAATCGCACGATGCCACAAAGCCGATATTGCGATCAGATTCATGGAACACGCGACCCAGCGATCGGCCGAAGGCGATTTGCGTACCGCGATCCAAAGCCCGGCTCGGCGTGATGAGTACGACTGGTGGCCCGGAATCGCCATCGGGATTGCCGGCAAGGACATTGCCGTAGCCAGTCCGATCCTGATCGTGGCCGAGGAACCACAGTGGCCCCATCGCTCCCCAATCCATGGGAGCAACGGCCTGATCCATGCGATTGCCACCGAACCCGGTAAGTGCGACAGGGATATCATCCTCACGAGCACCAGCAGCAATGAGATCCGCCAGTTCGTGATCGACAGGGACATTCATTTCCACGGCTTTGCCCGCGTGGGCGACTGTTCCGGCGGCCCGGCCGGTGCGGACGATGGCCATGGCGCCATCGACACGAGTTCCATGCGGACCGACAAGAACGATTGCATCGACGCCGACTTCGCGAAACTCTTCCCCCACGCGCTGCATGGCCTTGCGCAGATCGGCAACAGATTCCAGACCGTTATCGAGCTCCGGGATGAGAGGGAATCCGTGCGGCAGAATGGCAGCTGCTACCAGAGGCATTGCGTTGTCCTTTCGTCAGGTAGCCTTTGCCACTACCTGCGGTCCGTTATCGATCCGTGTTTCCTTCACCAGGAACAAGAAGATGAGCGACGATGCGAACCCGGCAAGACCGAGCACGATCGCGGAATTATCCAAACTGAGATTGGATGCAATGATACCAACCAGAAGGGGTCCGATCACCATACCCATATCGCCGATCAATCGCCAGATACCGAGGAACTCGCCCACAGCACCGTCTGGCGCCAAATCAGCACCGAGGGTCATCATCGAGCCAGAACCAAGTCCGTTACCAAGTCCGATCACGATTCCGGCGATCACCATATTCGTGAACGACGACACAAACGGAAGCATTACAAGACCGATCCCCATGATGGAGAAGCTCGGAACGGTGGCAAATTTGCGACCATACCGATCCATGAGGTACCCGGCAGGGAAGAACATGCACATATCCACCACGGCAGAAATGGTCATTACCAAACCGACCTGAGCGGCGGAGAGTCCGGCGGCGTTGGCACCAATGAGCGGGATCAGGAGCTGGCGCCCCTGACGAATCATTTGCGCGAGGAGTTGGGCGATACCCGCTGCCATCAGATCGGTGGCGTTGGTTTTCAGGGTCTCCCGCACGATAGACCATCGCGCTCGGGAGCCACCTTTTGGCGCCGGGGCGGTTTGGCTGGTTTGCGGCAAGGCGATGGCAACAGTCACCAACGCCAGGAGTGACATGAATCCGGTGAGGATGAACGAGGATTGGAGTCCCCAAATTGTGGCAATGGCACCTCCAAGCGCCGGGCCACCGAAGGTACCAATGCGCATCACGCCACCAAAGGTAGCGATCGCTTGCCCCCTACTCTCTACCGGAATCGCACTGGCGATGAATGAGTGTCGACTGAGGCCCCAAAGAGCCGTGCCAATACCGGCAAAAACGCGGAGCGCGACGATGAGCGATGGTGCCTCGACAAATGCAAGTGGGAAGGTGCTGATGGCCACCATGGTGGTACCGATATACATCGATCGTTTGAGACCGATCCGATGAATAGCTGCACCAGCAGGAACATCGGTGACCAATGTGCCCATCGCTGCGGCGGCGCTGATGACTGAGATGAGGGTGTAGCCGAGACCGAGTTCATCGGCGTACAACGGGAGGGTTGCGAGCAGCGCACCCTGGCCAAGCGCCAACAACATGGTTGGCAGGTACACACCCAGCCAAAGTTCCCGCTTGCTCATGCACCCTCCCCCGGTGTTGCCAGACCGGGTTTCTCCCTGCCTCTATCGGATCTCGAACCTGATCGTACCACCGAGATTCGCAACCGAAAACAGCCCGAAGAGCTACGCGGGCAAATACGTATTTCTACGTAAGATTTCGCCCCCGAAAATCGACATGATACAGACACGACGGAGGACGGGAATGATCCGTTCGTGGCGGACGCGGTGGTGACACCTCTCCTCGGTGATTCCTGGTTCAAAACAATAGGAGGTTCACATGAAAGCGATTTTGCGAGCAATACTTGGCGTACTGGTGGTGATAACTGCACTTCCTGTGGGAGGTCACGTATCGGCACAGGAAGCTGAGAACACGTACACCTCGGTCGTCACGGGATCGGTTGTAGAGTGGGATCCGGTCGATGGCGCGTTCATCCAACCGGGCTATTACGATTTGCTGGAGGAAGATGGCGGAACCGATGAAGCCATCTCCATTTTAACTGACAATGGAAGAGTGGTAGTCAATTTCACTGATACCACTGACGAAGGCCAGGAGTTTAGTGATTCGGCACTGAAAAATGCTCCATCCTGGTATTCGGATTACATCGATATCCTCGGTTCCGGATCAGATGAAGATATGGCCTGGTACCTGATAAAAGGGACCCAGCGGAACAACATTAGCAATTACTCGTATAGCGAAGCCATCTCCTGGACCGTAGATGGAACCACCCTCGCGGTGTACACATATGCTGTTGATCCAGAATCGACACTCGAACTGATCAGTTGGATTCAGAATCACCTCACTATCGATGGCAAACACGTCTATACCACCACCGATGTTCCCGCCATCGAAGCGATGATTGATGGCACCAGTGGGACCGAACCAGAGCGCGTGTACGGGTTCTCTTCCAGCATCGCTGATTGGGCGGATGATGGTCTGGTTTCCGAGACTCAATGGATATCGCCAATCTGGGGAATTGACGTGGAGTGGAATAACGATACGCTCTACTTCCCTACCCACCGCGATGACACGATCTTTGCGGACACTGACATCAACGCCGACTACCTCTATCTCTATGGACAGGACCAGGATGGCATGATGTCCATGGCAATAACAGAAAAGCTTGATCGCCCGGCAGATATGACGATGCAGGAGTTCTATGAAGATCGATACACGAACGAGGAGTGGCTCTCCAACCAGGGCATGGACTTCCCATCCTATGCCGTCGTCAAATCCGAAAATGCAGTATCGGTCATCTATTCCGATACCGATTCGCTTGGAAATGAAATCATCTACATCCGCACCGTTTGGGAACCGACTGAAGACGTATTCATCGTGTTCGATGTAACAAACCGGCCGGAACTCGTCGCCGAAACCTACCTCAATGTGATCGATTCGGTGACGTTTGATGGCGAGCATATCGAGGCACTCTGGAGCCACGACGAGCTGACGGCGCTGTTCCCACCATCCACCGAGGAAGCCGCGGAATCAGGTGACGCCACGCATGTCCATCCCGAATCCGATGGCCAGCTCATCTGGAATCCCGAAGATTAACACTGGATACAAGTAAAACTTCGACGATGTGCCCGAATGACGTAGCTCCGATTACGTCATTCGGGCACTGCCAATTACGCATATTTACGTATTCCAAACGCATTCCCGATTAGGCATGCTGGCATTAGGTAAACACAAGCCTGCGCAGGCAATCAGCAAAATGTGGCAGACGGGTTGTATTGCCACTCGACATTCATTTCAAAGGAGTTTGAACATGCAACGACGCACATTCATTTCTGGCATGGCTGCCAGCCTGGCACTCGGCACGCAGATCGCTTCCGCTCAGCGAACCACACGAGCTGGATCCACAGTATTGACGTCTGAATTCACGGGCGCCACCATCGATTTCACCGACTCTGGTTTGGAGATCATGCAGTTTCACGTCGACGATGCAGAAGGAGTGGAGCACGCGCATTTCAAGGATGATGGAGATGGGCGATTCGACATCAACTTCTTCCCTACCGAGCTTGGCGATGCCGGAGAATACGCCAAATCTATCTACAATATGTGGCAGTCAACTCTGGGAAAGACTGTTGAGTTGATCGATGAGCAGGCGGTCGAAGATGGCGGTTGGCTGATTTGGTCCCTTAAGGGCGGCCTTATGTACATGGAGTATCAGTACGGCTCCTATCCGAAGCATGATTTGGTCACCTTCATGCAACTGAATGCTGGCATGTTCCCGGAACTTTTTCAGAAAGCGCAACTGGTGAAGGTCGATGACCTGCCACCTATGCTATTCGATGCGGATAGCGGCATCCTGGCCGTAGCCGAGCAGCATTCCGCTGGAACTGGCACAACCGCTACTTCTGCCTCTACATCCACCCGAACCACGCGCTCCACAAGTAGCACCTCAAACACGACGGAATCAGCCACAACATCCACCGGTGTCGGTGCAGCCGCAGATGTCATCGCTCATCGCGAAAAATTCTGGACAAGCTATGAGGAATTCTTCGCACTTCTGGAAATCGTTGGTGATGAAACTGTCACCAAAACCGAGAGTTCAAACGCGTGGGCGTCGATGGCCAATATCTCGCTGGAGTGGCAACAGTACCCAACCACGGCGGCAGAACTGACATTCTCCGCAGCAGAAGCGGATTTGGAGAGTACCTATCTTTCCTGGGCCGATCTTGTTGGGCAGATGGGCGTGAGCTTCGAGCAGTTCTTCATGGGAGCGGCTGAAGTTGACGAATTTGTCGCCATCTTTGGCGAGTTCGAACTCGTGGATGGTGACCTTGCAACCATTCTGGACGGACTGGGCTCCCTGAGAGATCACAATCTCAGGGCCAAAACGGACATTCAGAACGTTATCAGGAACCTTGGGTCGGTAAATCTTGCGGCATAGTTCTGCCACATGATGCAGTGCAAAAGCGGGTTCTCCGCAGACAGGATTGTCTGCAATGGAGAGCCCGTTTTTGTGTGTTCTGCAAGTTCCACGGAACTCAACATCAAGTGCGAGCGTCTGAGCAATAACGACCATTCAGTACATAACCCGAGGATCTATCCATGAAACTCCCTGGTCTTCTGCTCGCGTTGCTCCTGGTAATAAGCATGACCACACCACATTCCGCCAGTGCGCAAAC
>JAFAEA010000157.1 GCA_023424355.1 Chloroflexota bacterium
GTAATCGGGCCATATCCTCCGCGGTGGTGGTTTCTGGATCAGTAATCATGGCGATGGGATCGCCCAGAATGTTGGTGGCGAAGAAGGTAAACACCACCAACGCCACCACCACAAAGAGCACACCACCAAGTCGTTTGATCAGGTAGCGTCCCATGTATGTTTAGCCCATCAGATCCTGGACGAGAATCCAGGAGTTGAGCGGAAGGTTTGGAGAAACACGGTCACGGTAGCCATGCACCTGCTGGATACCGGCGACCCATGCGCGCGGGGCGATGGCGTGGAGATCCTCGGCGATGCTTTGCAGCTCGGCGAGTCGCTCATCACCTTCCAAAGTTGCGAGAGCGGCGAAGCGGGCATCGAATTCCTCGTCGCCGAATGCACCCGTACCGTTGCTACCGTACTTATCTTGCAGACCACCGACAATTTCGCCGTAGTTACCGCTGCTGGTGGTTTCCATGTACAGCGGCGGCTGGGCGGTGAATTCCTGCTCGCCGATTTCGTTGTACTGTCCCGGCTCGACCTTGCGCAGGTTGATGACCAATCCAACGGCTTCGAGGAAGGCCTTGTAGAGCTCACCGAGCTGATCTTCTTCCGGAACGCGGCCCTCGCCGTACACCAGTTCGAGCTCGGTGCCGGCGAGTTCGGCATCGGCGATGAGCTGGGTGGCGAGTTCTGGATCGTAGGAGTAGGGCTCAATGCTCACTGGCTGGAAAGCGAAGAACCCGATTGGCTTGGCGGTGCCCTGGAAGATGGCTTCGCAGATAGCATCGAGATCGATGGCGTGGTTGATGGCCAGGCGCAGATCCAGATTGTTGGTTGGTTCAATGAAGTTGTTGATGCGGATGGAGGTGCTCTGGAAGCCGCCACCGATCACCGAGTTGGTGAGGGTAGAAGCCTGCTCGGCACCGATATTGAAGGCGAAATCAGCCTCGCCGGAGGCGATGGTCTGCGCACGCACAGCGGCTTCTGGTCGGTAGATATAGGTGATGGTGTTGTAGGTGGTCGGGAAGTCGGCGTTCCAGTAGTTCGGATCGCGCTCCAGCACCAGCTCGGAACCGTGGCTCCAGCTCTGGAACATGTACGGACCAGTTCCTACCGGATCCTCACCGAACGCTTCGATACCCTCATCGGCCAGCTTCTGCGGCGGCAGCATCACCAGGCCGAGTCGGAGGTAGTAGCCGAGGCAATCGTAATCCGGCTGCATAGAAGTGATATCGACGGTGAAATCGTCGACGATTTCGCAGCCTTCCATGGCTGCGAGCAGGGAACGGGTGCCAAGTTCTGCGGCCTTGTCGGCATCGGCGAGTACGTCCCAGCTGGCTTTCACCGAGTTGGCATCGAAGGCTTCGCCGTTGGAGAAGGTCACGCCCTGGCGGAGGGTGAAGCGGGTGGTGCGATCATCGATGCGCTCCCAGCTTTCCGCCAGAACCGGCACAAATTCCATGGTCACAGTGTCGTCGTCGTTCAGGGTCATGCGAACTTCGGCGAGGGTTTCGTAGATGGCGCGGGCGGAAAAGCTGCCGACGCTGCGCATCCACGGGGAGAGATCGGCTGGCTCCGCGGCATCCGCGTAAACGAAGTTGCCTGCTTCCTGAGACATCGCAGCCGGGTTGAACGAAAGTGTCGCTGCACCGATACCAGTGGCGGCAGTGAGTTCCATAAATCGTCGTCGAGAGATGGTGACACTGTTGAACATTGCGTGACTCCTGAGCCAACTTGTGAGAGTGAACATACGCGCAACATGCGCACCATGGTCAACAATAAAGTCGATGCTCAGAACCGTGGTTGAGTAATTGTTATAGCTTTACAGATCAATTGTTAAGCACTCCGCCAGCCAAGAAAAATGCTGATTCTTCGCGGGCATTGGCCGATGTTGACTACAATAGGACGAGTGGCCGTGGATGAGGGTTGGCCCGCTCGAACTCAAGATGAAACAGAAGAGATGAGGAATCAGCTACGTGATTGCTGTCTTGGAAGCGTACCGTGCCGGGTTACTGAACAAGGCCAAATGGCCGGCCAATATCATTGCTGGCGTCATCGTGGGCGTGGTGAGCCTGCCCCTTTCGATGGCATTTGCCATCGCTTCGGGCGTCGAGCCGGAAGCAGGCCTCATTACAGCCATCGTTGCGGGACTCATTGTCACCATGATCGGCGGGAGCCGCGTGCAGATCGCCGGGCCAACCGGCGCGTTTGTGGTGATTCTCCTCGGAATTCTGAATCAACACGGTTTCCATGGTCTCCAAATGGCGACGATGATGGCTGGTGTGATGCTGATTCTCATGGGCGTGTTTCGCATGGGAGCCGTAATTCGCTTCATACCGGCGCCGGTGATTACTGGTTTCACTGCGGGTATTGGTGTGGTCATTTGGGTGGGGCAATGGCCATCGTTCTTCGGCATTCCTGCTCCGGAGGGCGAGCACTTTCATGAGAAGTTGCCGGAACTGATCCGCTCACTGGCCGATCTCCACATCGCCACCACGACATTGGCCGCGCTTGGGCTGGCGATTTCTATCGCGGCGCCAAGGATCTCCGCACTAAAGCGCATTCCCGCACCGCTCATCGCCATGGTCGCCGTGACGTTGTTGCAATCGATTTTTCACTTTGATGGCGTGGCCACCATCGATTCGACGTTTGGCGGTATTAGTGCTGAATTGCCGGATGTGACCTGGCCATCGATGAGTTTTGGCGAGGCTATCGATTTGCTGGCGCCGGCGTTCACCATTGCCATGCTGTGTGCCATCGAAAGTCTCCTCAGCGCGGTGGTCGCCGATGGCATGAATGGTACCCGACACGACAGCAATCAGGAACTCATCGGACAGGGTGTGGCCAATATCGCGGCGCCAATGCTCGGCGGAATCGCGGCGACCGGTGCCATCGCCCGCACTGCCACGAACATTCGCAATGGCGGCAATAGCCCCATCGCCGGCATTGCCAGCGCCATCACGCTGCTGTTGATCATGGTGGTTCTGGCGCCGCTTGCGGGCGAGGTTCCACTGGCGGCGTTGGCCGCGATTCTCTTCGTGGTCGCCTGGAATATGAGTGATGTGCGGCACTTCGCGCGGATGGCCCGGAGGGCACCAATCGCGGATGTCGCCATCCTGATAATCACCTTCCTGCTCACGATATTTGCCGATTTGGTGGTGGCGGTGAATGTGGGTGTGCTGTTGGCCACACTCCATTTCCTGCGAAGAATGTCCTCTGCAGTCGAGG
>JAFAEA010000394.1 GCA_023424355.1 Chloroflexota bacterium
CAAACCACACTACAGTGAGCCCAAAGGACGCGAGCGCCATCAAGGGATAATCCGCTACGGAGTAGCAGACCATAAGCAAGGTGCAAATGAGGGCACCGAGCACGGTGGCCCAGGTGGCGGCATCGCCAGGTTCGCGCGAGCGCGATTCGAACGCCTCAATACGGCGAGAGATGAGGCTCTTTTGCTGCTCGGCCTCCGTGTATTCGGGCTGGTGATCGCTCCAACGTTTGCTCATGAAGTGATGGTAGCAGAGGCGCGTTCGCCCGCGGCGATCGCATCCGGAATACCCACGCCGCTGAGCATGTTGCCAGCGATCTCGAGACCCGGAATTGTGCCGACTTCCCGCTGAATCGTCGCAACTCGATCGAGGTGGCCCAGTGTGTACTGCGGACTGGCGGCATTCAGCCGCACTACGCGAGTGAGCAACGGGTCGGCAGAGATGCCGGCGGAGTGCGCCAGTTCATCCTGCACCATCCGAACCAGATCGGCATCAGAAGCTTTCAACATGGCCTGATCGCCGGCGCGACCAAGGAAACCTCGCACGAGGAAGTGTCCCTCTGGCGCGCGATTCTCCCACTTGGATGACATCCAGGTGACAGCCTTGACTGGTCGCTTCTCGGCGCGAGGGCTGAGATAGCCATAGTTCTTCGGTGCGCGGGCGGTGTTTGATTCTTCGTAACCAAGCATCACCACAGCCGAAGAAACCTGCGGGATCGCGGACAATGCCGCCGATGCGCGCGGTGCGACTTCCGCCAATAGTTTGGCCTGCACGTGCACCGGTGCGGCGAGAATCACGCCATCGACCTCCTCGCTGCCACCGGAGGTATGAACAATAAATTCAGCCCCGTTCCGAGCAAACGAATCCACTGGCGTGTTCATTCGAATACCGCCGCCATTCGCGGTAATCTGCGATTCGAGAGCGTCTACCAGCTCCTGAATGCCATTGCGAAAACTGAGGAACCCAATCGGCGCCTGATGCCCGATTGGCCGAGTCTTCTTCGCCTTCTTTTGTGCCAGCACACCCTTGATGAGTCCACCATGATCACGCTCGGCAGCACGAAGTTGCGGGAAAGTCGCCGCGAGGCTGAGCTCATCGCCACTACCGCTGTAGATACCGGCCATCAACGGTTCGATCAGATGATCGTAGATATCGCTACCGAGGCGACGGCGGATGAAATCGCCGAGCGATTCGTCGGCATCGTCCTTCCTGGCGGGGATCACGAAATCCAGCGCCATCCGCAATTTGCCCAAAGGTGAGATCAACTTTGTCCGGGCCATGGGGCCGAATTGACTCGGAATCAATCCGGTCAGGCCCTCGGGCATCGGGTGGAGCTCGCCATTCTTCATGATGAGCGAGCCACGATTGGCGGGATTAGTGGTCTGGAAGCGCGGCTCCAGGCCGAGCTCCTTTGCCAAGCCGATTCCGCGAGGCTTCATGGCGAGGAAGCTCTCCGGACCGTGTTCGATCACCCAGCCATCGGTGACTTCCGTATGAAGGACACCGCCGAGGCGATTGCTTGCCTCAAACAAGGTGACGTGCACTCCCGGTTTCTGGGTCAGCGCGTAGGCGGCAGCGAGTCCGCTGATGCCGCCGCCTACAATCGCGATGTTCCGGGTCATGCCAGCCAGCCGGCTTCCGTGGCGCGGTTGCGCACGAGTTCGGCAAGGCCCTGCATCATTTCAGGATGATCGTTCACCATCGTGATGCGCTCGAGCTGCATTCCCAGCTTGTCGGCCTGTTCCTTGAACTCAACATCAATATCGAACAGGATTTCGACGTGCTCGCACACGAATCCAACCGGGACGATCAGCACGTGCTTGCCGCCGGCGGCATCGATCTCATCGATGATCACGCTGGCGTCTGGTCCCAGCCACGGATCCTTTGTCATCGCGGCGCTCTGGAAGGCCCAGTGTCCTGGATGACTCGGGAAGCGCTGCTTCATGGCCTCGTAGGTTTCATTCAGATCGGATTCGTACGGATCGTTGTTCTCGCGGATCTTCTCCGGGAGACTGTGGGCGGTGTAGATAATCGGCACGGAATCGCGCACGTCTTCCGGGAACTTCTGCAGAGCATCATTTACGCGCTCTGTGAGGGCATCGAGATAGCCGGGGAGCAGATTCCAGCGATCGATGCTGGCGTTTTCCATGCCATCGGCGGCCTTTTCCACTGCGGCATTGTATGCGCCAATCGACATCGCGCTGAAATGCGGGGCCATTACCAATGTGACGAACTTCTCGACTCCGGCCTGTTTCATCTCCTCGATGGTCTCGGCGATGTACGGGTGCCAGTGGCGCATGCCGAACCACACCTTCCAGCTTTCGCCTTCGGGAGCGGATTCGTTCAGCTTGGCCTCAATGCCCTTACCCTGCGCTTCGGTGAGCTCGAGAATCGGGGATCGACCGCCGATAAGCTGATAGCGCTCTTCTACTTCCTGAAAAATCTCCTCCGAGGTAGGACGGTGATGGCGAACATCGAGAAGATATGGTCGGACATCCTCCATGGAATTCGGTCCGCCATACGCCATGATGAGAAGATGATGTTGTGCCATTGTGAGAACGACTCCTTTGCCGATCGAAACGAGGCAACATTGCCTCTTCCGAAATGAGCAGAATTACTGTGCCTTGTGCTATACCCAACGCAAACGCAACGAGAACATGCTCGTGCGAGCCTGCGGGAGGATTCTGATGGAACCGGCTGACAGCCAATTGAGAAAACTGGCCACCCGCACGGATGTGATTGTGGCAATCATCACCGGGCTGGTGATTGTGATAACCACCGCGCTGCTGGTGATGCTGCTGTTCTAGGCGTAGACACGCACAAGCATGACGCCATCTTTATCGACAGCGGTCTTGCCAGCGGTAACGCCCGGGCGACGCTCGTGGTACTGATTGCCGATGAGCACGGTGCCATCGGTGAGCGCTGAAAGAACGACCGTATCGTTGCGCTCGCTGAACGAGTCCTTACCTTCCAATTCGCCCTTGGATTTGATGATGACGTGCTTGAAGAAATTCACCGGGTTGCTGACGTCGTCATCCGGAGTTGCGGTTGCCGCTTCTCGCAGCGCTTCCTGATTGCTCGGAATCACTGTCTGCACCTTGGATGTGCTCTCGGGAGTCGGAAC
>JAFAEA010000052.1 GCA_023424355.1 Chloroflexota bacterium
ATCTCCCTCGACTGGCAGATGTGATTCTGGGTGAAGATCCGGATATCGTGGCGCTGCAGGAAGTCGATCGCTTCTGGGCGCGTTCCGGTGGTGTGGATCAGCCGGAGGAATTGGCTGGTCTGCTCGAAATGGAATCCTGCTACGGTGCCAATCTCACCCATGAGGCTGATGATCATGCAGACGTGAATCACGAGTATGGTGTGGCGACGCTCTCGCGCTATCCAATTATCAGCTGCGAGAATCACTTCGTGCCGACAACTGAAGGCTGGGAGCAGCGGGGCATGCTGGATACCCGTGTAGAAGTGCCTGGAATCGGCGAAGTTGCCATCATCAACACACATCTGCAAGCCGATGTGAGTGGCGAACCTGCCGAAGCGTCCAAACAGCGGATTGAGCAGGCCGAAGCGATCTCGGAGTACGTGGCCACGCTCGATGTACCGGTGATTGTGATGGGTGATCTCAACTCTGAGGCAGATAGCGGCGAGCTGGATTCGCTGATCGGTCCGGATTCCGGACTGGTGGATGCGTGGGTTGTGGCCGGCTCTGGCACGGCCGAGACTATCTTCGATGGTGCCCACGGCGAACCGACGGCTCGCATCGATTACATCATCGTCTCACCGCATTTCACACCGGTTGCTGTACAGGTCATCGATAACGATGGCTCACGTATGGCATCTGATCATTTCCCGATCGTTGCGGATCTCGACTTCGCTGATATCGATGCCACACCGGTAGCAAGTCCGGTTTTGGGTGGATGACATCTGCGAGAAGGTAGCATCGCCCTAGGGTCTCGAAGAGACCTGTATGGGCGGTGTTGAGGAACCAATTCCGGGTGGCGAAATTCCACCGGGTGACCGCCGATTCCCCGGTTGGCATATGCCGACACGCCATGAACCGCCCATACAACGCCGATTCCGGCGTTTAGGACGGTTCTACCTTCACGAGGTTGACCAATCTCGTAATCAAGGCTGGAGCAAGAATCCAATCGGGGATCGGCACTTTTATCCTGAGCCCTTGTTGTGCAGTGAATTCAGATCCCAACTTTCGTTCACTTGATTCGCAACCTCCGCATCCATTTCGGACGCATGGCGAAAGAGCATCCAGGCCGACAGTGCCGGCCCGATCACAAAGAACACTCCGTAGAGCAATCCGCCGACGATTGCCGCGCCCATACCTTCAATCCTGATGCCCAAAATGCCCAGGAACACCAATGGAATGCGAACGGTAACAGTCGGGAAAAGGACCAGTGGAACAACGTGGAAGAACGTAAGGATCGACAGCAGAATCGCCGAACCGCGTGGCCAGGAGCTCCACTTTACGGCAACAAGCAGCGTCGCCCCCAGATAGGCCGTGAGTGCAATCATCGACCACAAAGAAATGTTGATTGCCGTTTCAGTGCCAGTATCGCTGATCATGATTGCGCCGAGCATGGCTGGCATATAGAGCAGGACGGCAACTATCGCAACCGGGAAGAACAGAATCCGCAGGGTCACCAGCATGCGTTCCGATGATTCGGAGAGTTCGCGGATCGATGAATCTGGCGTTGTCATATGCCGCTATCCCTTCATGTTGGACTTGAGAATATAACGCCAGGCGAAGTTATGTTGTTCCAATTGCGCGGGATCCACGGGTGAAGGGATAGCAAAACACCGCTCCATATGAAGCGGTGTTTGCACATTATCTTTTGGAGAGATGGCCTAGTAGGTCTCGCCGTACTCCGGAACCTCGTACCCCTCGATCGGTTCGATCGGAGCACGGTTGCCGAACTTCACGGTCGGACCATTGGTTGGAGCTGCCCACTTCACGGCATTGTTGATCACCTTCTGCACATTGGCATCGAAGTAGGTTGGGTGGCTCTCGTGACCCGGGCGGAAGTAGAAGATCCTGCCCATGCCGCGGTTGAATGCGGCGCCACTGCGGAATACCTCGCCGCCACTGAACCAGCTCACGAACACCAGATCATCCGGCTGCGGGATATCGAAGTGCTCGCCGTACATCTCCTCTTGCGGCAGCTCGAAGTATTCGCCCAAACCTTCAGCCACCGGGTGCGCCGGATTCACCACCCAGATGCGCTCGGTTTCGTTGGCCTCGCGCCACTTCAGGTTGCAGGTGGTGCCCATGAGTCGCTGGAAGATTTTGCTGAAATGACCACTGTGCAGCACGATCAGGCCGGCGCCACCAAGCACGCGAGTTTTTACCTTCTCGACGATTTCATCGCTCACCTCGGCGTGGGCCATGTGTCCCCACCAGACGAAGACATCGGTGTTATCGATAACTTCCTGGGTGAGGCCGTGCTCTGGCTCATCCAGAGTAGCGGTCGATGCATCGTAGCCGGCCTCGTTGAGGAATTTGGCGATAACGGCGTGGATACCATCCGGATAGATGGTGCTGGCAGGATGACTTGCATCCTTCTCGTGACGGAATTCGTTCCAAACTGTTACGCGAATGCTCATGTGTGGACTCCTTACTCCGAGATCTGGGCGACCTCTTCATCGAGAATGATTTCTCGTCCAAGTTCGGCGGATTTGTAAATGGCATCGATCAGCTGGATGTTGGCCAGACCCTCGAGACCATCCGGGTGCATGGGTGTGCCGTGCAGAATGCTATCGATAAAGGAATGGATGATCTGGGCGTGACCCTCGCGAGCCACAAGTCGCGGCTTCATATCTGTGGTGGCATCGCCCATTTCACCATACACCTCCAGTGTATCGGTGAGCGCATATTGCTCGGCGAAGATGCGGGCACCGCCTTCGGATCCGTAAATCTGGATACCGAAATCGTCCTTCATCTCGGTGAAGCTGGCCCAGCTGGCTTCCAACAGCATCGTGCCACCATTCTTCATCCGCACAAAGGCGCTGGCGAGATCTTCGACCTCATACTTTTGATCGGCACTCATCTGCTGCCGACGCTGATCCGGCCAGCCACCGCGACCACTCGGGCCGATTTCGCTGTACGTGGTGCCGGTGACCGAATGAACTTCCGGATTGCCAAGCACATACATCAGCATATCCAGCACGTGCACACCGAGATCGATGAG
>JAFAEA010000137.1 GCA_023424355.1 Chloroflexota bacterium
CAATGCGGGCCGCGCTTTGTACGTTATCGAGCGCAGCCGCATCGCGGGTAGGCATATCTGATCGCTCTCGTGAGGTGAGTTCTCGGAACAAATCCTCGCGTGCATCCATGCCGCCATAGGCATCGAATGCAATCGCCGGTTCGGTGTCCACATTCTCTTCCTGCGCCACAATCAATACAGGCTGATCGAGCGATTTCGCAGCCCAGGCGGCGTGCTCGATGACCGATCGGTTCCAGGAAGTTGAACCCACGAAAGCGATAACAGACATTAGCTCTCCATTGTGTGAACGGCCAGAGGATTACCGGCAGGATCCTGCACGCGCAACACTCCACCCTCTACGTTGTGAACATTGCCAGCCTCACTCAGCCGGGCCGACAATTCATTGATACCAGATTCATCCGGCATCCACAGTTCCCATTCTCGCAGACCTGCGGTTCCTTCGGGGCGAGGTTGGGCCGATGTGCCATTCCAGGTGTTGATGGCGATGGCATGTGGCACAAAGCTTGTATTGAGCGAGAAATCGCTCATCCGGAACGATTGGAACCAACGCATATCGCCCAGACCGAGTTGATTCACGTAGAAATCGCGAGCGGCCTCGATGTTGTTGACGTACATATGTACGTGGCCAATGCGTGTGCCCTCAGGAAGCGGTTGCATCAGATCGTCGTCCTCAGCTTGCGCGCTCATCAGCAGATCCATATCCAATGCCTCAGTACCACCCTGGATGGTGCCATCGGCCATCACAGCGGCGTAATCGGCCTCGCCGCGAGCCAGGCTACCGCGCTCAGGGGTTTCAAAAGTGAGTTCGATGCCATTGCCATCCGGATCATTGGTGTAGGTGGCCATGGTTTCGGCGTGATCGGTTGGCGAGTTCTGCCAGCCAAGCTGGAAGAGGCGAGCGCTTAGCCGCGCGAGTTCCTTTTGCGTTGGTACGTGAATGGCCACGTGGTAGAGACCAGCTCGTCGCCGTACCACTGGTGAAGATGCGCCAGGGTAGAGAACGATGAGTGTCTCGGATCCAACTCCAAGCTCGATCTTCTCTTCTGTTTCGGAAAGCAGAGTGAGGCCGATGTACTGGGTCCAGAAGATTTTTGAGTTTTTGCTGTCTGTGACATCGAGGTGCACGGCGCCGAGTCGGGCGGCCTCAGGCAGCTTTTGTTCGGCGGCGTGCGGGGTGAGCAGTGTGTATTTTGGCGTTGGTGTCTCGGTCATGTGAATGTACTCCTTTGTACGTGGTTGTCTAATCTGGGTGATGTGTAGCCTGCTAACTAATCGTAAGTATAGATGTGAACCATCGACTCTGTCAATTTCATCCTGATCAGGAATTAACAACAAACGACCCGGGTACATCCGGGTCGTTTGCGCGGTTTGTGATGTCGACATCGCCTGGGCTCAGCCTAGCTTCGCCCCAGCCCCCGGAGTGATTTGTGGAATTCTTCCATAACCACTTGAAGCTTCTCGCCGGTGCTATCCATAGTGACCATGGTGACTTTCCCTTTGCCAACGTCGGTCTGGACCTTGATCTCGCCCGTGACACGAGGAAGGAGCCCCTCCTTTCCACCCATCACGAACATCTGCCCTGGCCGACCTGTCAATCCGGCACGGTAGCCACGCTCCTTGAAGAAGCCGACGGCATAATCCAACGTTTCCTTTCCGGAAAGTCGCGAGACTGCCTTCTTTTGATAGACGGTTCGCCGCATTTCTTCGCGGATAGCATTTTGATCAGGGGCTTCAGTCATCTCAGGCAATTTCTGTTGATTCTCCAGGCTTCAGCAGGATTCCCCTGGAATTTGTCTGCTTGTCGATTTCGGATATGAAGGCTTCACCATCCTGCTCTACAAGCGGGAAGGTGTTGAAGTGACCCGGCACAACAGCCTTGGCATTCAGCAATTTCGCCGAGCGCACGGCATCGGCAGGTCCCATGGTGAAATGATCGCCGATTGGCAACACGGCAACATCGAGGCCTTCTTCGCCGATGAGTGCCATATCGCCAAACAGGCAGGTATCACCAGCGAAGTAGATGGTTTTGCCTCCGAAGCGAACGACAAGTCCAGCCGGAATTCCGACTGCGACCACGTTGCCATCGGCATCGGTGTAGCTACTGGAGTGCCATGCGGGAACAATCTTGGCCGAACCGCCCTCGAAGGCGATGGTGCCACCGAAGTTGCCGCCGACTGCGTTTTCCACACCCTGCGAGTTCAGCCAGGAGGCGATCTCGACAGTGGTCACCACTTTGGCGCCCGTTCGATTTGCCATCTCAACGGAATCCCCGATGTGATCAACATGGGCGTGTGTGATCAAAATTGTGGAGGGGTTCACTTCGTCGGCGGATACAGTGGCGGCAGGATTTCCGGTGAAGAATGGATCGAGCACCACGAGCTTGCCTTCGGATTCGAGGCCCCAGGTTCCGTGTCCATACCAAATAAGGGAGACTGTCATGCGTTTCTCCTGTTACGTTGCCGAACGGTCATACACCACAGTACCATCGGCGATCGTGTAATCGCAGCGAACATCGCGCATATGCATCGGGTCCACGCCTTCCAGATCGGTCTCGAAGATTGTGACATCGCCGAGCTTGCCGACCTCCAGCGAGCCCTTCTCGTGCTCGGTGTGGCTGGCGTAGGCTCCGTTCCAGGTGTAGCTCCGAATCGCATCCTCCAGCGAGAGCGATTCCTCGGTGAAAATCGGATCGCCATTGCGGTCATGCCGCGTCATCAGCATCTGGATACCGATCATCGGATTCACCAGCGATACGGGTGCATCCGTACTTGCCGCAGCAACGATGCCACGATCTTTGAACGTCTTCATCGCATAGGCGTATCGCACACGATCCTCGCCCAGATTGGCGAGATACACGGGGCGCATATCGTAGAGGAAGGTGGTACCCGGAATCGGGATCGCACCGATCTTTGCGATGCGATTTACCATCTCTTCGCTCAGAATCGAGCAGTGCTCGATGCGAGGGCGGAAATCTTCCACCGGATGTTCGCGCTGTGCCTGTTCGTATGCGTCAAGCAGCAAGGTGATTGCTGCATCGCCGATGGCGTGGTGACCCTGCTGGAATCCGGCCTTATGTGCCTTGATGATCTTGGCGGTCATCACTTCCGGATCTTCCATCCAAAGCCCGACGTTATCCGGCTGATCTTGATAGTGATTCAGCATGCGGGCGGTGCGACCACCGATGGAACCATCGGTGTAGAGTTTGGCATTACCCATCCGCAGCCACGAATCGCCATATCCGGTGCTCATGCCGAGTTCGATCAACTCATCGAGTGTGTCGTCGATCAGCATCATCATGTTGGTGCGAACCGGAAGTTCTCCGGCGCGATGAGCGCGCTGGAACGCCTTCATCGCCATGCGATTATTCGCAAATCCGGCATCGGCAACCGAGGTCACACCAAAGCTGCGGAACTCGTTGGCACCGGCCAGCATGCGGTCATACACGTAATCGTCCGTGAGTTCCGGCTCCCGTGCGTAGACCGCATCCATCGCGGTCTCGCGCAGCACTCCGGTCGGCTCTCCGTGCTCGTCGCGATCGATGGTGCCACCATCTGGATCCGGAGTATTGGCAGTAATACCGGCGAGTTCCAGTGCCTTGCTATTCACCGCCATAATGTGGTGGCAACTGCGCTTGAGCACTACCGGATTATTTGGAGAAATTGCGTCCAGATCGGCGCGGGTAGGGTGGCGGCGATCAGTCAGCAATTCCTGATCGTATCCCTGACCAATTACCCAGTCGCCAGCGGCAGATTGATTGACGCGATCCTCAACCAGCTTCAGGATCTCGGCGATGGAGCTGACGCGATCGGCATTGATCTCGATTTCGGCCGCGGCCACGCCGGTGCCGATGATGTGAGCGTGGGCGTCGTACAGGCCGGGAGTCGCCATACGGCCTTGCAGATCGATTTCCTGGTACGAGCCGGCAATCTGAGATTTGACGTCGGATACCGACCCCACAGCTGCGATTTTGCCGTTGCTGATGCCAACCGCTTCAACCTTGGGTTGAGCCGGGTTCATGGTGAGAATAGGGCCGCCGTGAATCAGGATATTGCCGGACATGTAATTGTTACTCCTCAGCGTAGTAGGCGTGCCAGGTGGCAGCGATGTGATCCACTCGTGCAATCCACACGTCGCCATGTGCAATCACATCATCAAGGAATCTCACCAACGTGCCAAGAAACCCTGGTCGCCCCATGATGTGCGGATGGATAACGAGCGGCATGAATGTGCCTTCCTCGCGGTGCGCTGCCAGCGCGAGTGTCCAGCTCTCCAGTAGCGAACTTGGTGGGAGTGGTCGTACCGGAGAAAGCCACGCCGTATCCACAAGATATGGAGAGAAGGGGATGAGCGCCGCCTGTGGATCCTTCTGGAGCGATGGCAGATCGGCCGAGCGACCATCGATAATCCAGGCCTTGCCGCCATCGTTGCCCCAATCCTCATCCATCTCACTGGAAGGGAATCCCGGCAATCGCGCAATGATGCCATTGACGCGCTGATCAATTTCATCGCGGATTCCCGAGATCAGATCATCGGTCGCACCACTGGCGCTGCAGAAGCTGGCGGCCACCTCGTGATCGCGCTCGGCAGCTTCTCTCACCAGTTCCGGAGCATCGACGAGCGATTCCGCCGTGAAGGCGAAGGTCGCGTGAATATCGAGGTCCTCCAGCGCTTCGTAGATCTTTTTCAGCCCAGTTTGGGTGTAATCCAGACCGAGGAGATCTTCCTGGCTGGTGCCATCCTCACTGAACCCAAATCCCGGAACGTGCACCACAATGGAAAGTGCACTTCGGTGTCCTCCAGGCCACTGGAAGCCAGTCGCAAATTCACTCATACGCTCTCCTTAATTCACTGCCCTAACTGCCTCTGATTTAGAGTCGAGTCTAGATTCCCCCCGATAGCGCGTCAATTGATACCTGTAGACGTAAACCACAATCCATGAGACAAAAGCTCTGCAATGGAAAATTGGTTGAACAAAAGGAAGTGCAAATGGCAACTGGTATTTCAACATGGGTAGCGGATTCGGCGGAGTTTCGACCCGATCGATACTTCACCTACGCGCACATGACCGAGATGATTCAGGGCTGGGCGAAAAAATACCCCAACCTGATGACGGTTGAAAGCATCGGCAAAACGCTGGAAGGTCGCGATATTTGGGCGTGTACCCTCACGAATGTTGAAACCGGACATCACAGCGAGAAACCTGCGACGTTCCTGGATTCCAACATCCATGCGGGCGAAGTAACTGGTCAAACGACAGTGCTGTGGCTACTCAATCACATGTTGAGCAATTACGGCACCGATGAGACCGTCACCCGCGCGCTGGATACCTGCACGCTCTACGCCATTCCCGGCATCATGCTGGACGGTATCGAGCTTTACCTCACCACACCGGAGCGTCTCCGCAGTTCCGTCCGCAATTATCCGGAAGTCGATGATCGCGACGGCCTCAAGCGCGAGGACCTGGATGGTGATGGCCGCATTCTGCAAATGCGCGTGAAAGACGATGCTGGCGCGTGGAAGGAACATCCAGACGATGCACGCGTGATGGTGCGTCGTGGACCGGATGAATTTGGCGGTCAGTACTATTCCCTCTATGAAGAGGGCAGCATCTCGAACTGGGATGGGGGCAAGATCAAGCCGGCCGAGGAGCACTTCGGTTTGGATCTCAACCGTAACTTCCCGCTCGATTGGAAGCCGGAATGGGATCAAAAGGGAGCTGGAGAGTTCCCGCTCAGCGAGCCGGAGACACGAGCGCTTTCCGATTTCCTGTTGGCACATCCAAACATCGGCACCTCGCAGCATCTCCACACCTGGAGTGGTGTGATTCTGCGACCAGGTGTGAATCTTGCCGATGAGGATATGGATCGTGGTGATCTCGCTGCCTTCAAGGCCATCGGCAAGATGGGCGAGGAGGAGACCGGGTACAAATGCATCTCGATTCATCACGATTTCAACTACGATCGCCGCACACGATTGAGCGGATCGGTGACCGATTGGGTGTACTCCGCGCTCGGCATCTATGCCTACGCCACCGAACTCTGGAGCCTGCCCGCCAAGGCCGGAGTTGAGATCACCGATTGGATCGGATGGGGCAAGGATCGTCCGGATTCTGATGATCTCGCGATGGCCAAAGTGTTGGACGAACACGCCGAAGGCGAAGGACTTTTCGACTGGAAGCCATTTGAGCATCCGCAACTTGGTAAGGTGGAAATCGGCGGATGGGACTACAAATTCGCACTCCAGAACCCACCGGGACCACTTCTCGAGGAAGTAGTTACGGGTAACGCGCTCTTTGTGCTCCGCAAAATGGGCGTGCTGCCGCACCTCAAGATCGAATCCACTAATGCCGAATCGCTCGGTGGCGATGTCTACAAGGTGAGCGCAGTGGTTATTAACGATGGCTTCCTGCCAACATACGTCAGCAGCATCGGCAAGAAAAATGGTCGCGCCAAGGCACCGAAGCTCACCCTCAAGGGTGCAGATTTGGTGACCGGCAAGGACGAAATCACCATCGATCATCTGGAAGGTCGGGCATCTCTGCACGCTCCGCTCGGAATACCGGTGCGATCGGGTAATCTTGCACGTGGATACGCCGAGTGGATCGTCCGTGCCGAAGCCGGTACGGAGATCGAGATCACGGCGGCATCGACCAAGGCCGGCACGGTCTCCGCTTCAATCAAGTTGCCGGAAGCACAGGATAGCTAAATTGTCGTCACACTCGGGAAATGAGAATGCCTTCCTCGGCTCATTGGTAGGGCTCGCAATTGGCGATGCGTTGGGATTACCAGTGCAGGGCAAATCGGCTGATGATATTGAGCCGTTTGAGACCTATCTGGAGATTTCGGAAAGTCCGGATGGGCAACCGGCCAAGGGGCTCATCAGCGATCGCACTGAGATCGCGTTGTGCCTGGTGGAGAGTCTCACCACCAACGAGGGGCAGTTTGATCCCGAGAACATCAATGCGCGGCTGCACTTTCTGGCTGAAAGCCATAGCCGCGCACTGATGAGCGAAACGGTGCTCAAGAATATCGAGTTCGCGTTCGAACACGATGGCCTGGTGCCAGAAGGAACGGGCACACCGACCGAGGCATCGGTCGCTGCCCGAGGTGTGATCGTCGGGCTGCTGCATTCCGTCGGCGAATCGAACTATGAATCGCTGAGGGCAGATGCAGTCACTGCTGCCCGGTTGACGCACGATGACGATGATTCGATTGCAGCTACCGTGTACGTGGCGATTCTGACCGCCAAGGCGGCGCGATCTGTGGATCGTGAAATCGATTGGACATTGCCCGAACCTGCATTTGAGGGTGATTTGGCCGACAGGCTGAAGCGCATCGCCGAGCAGGTGATTACAGCCAAAACCTTTGAAGACGCCGTACTTCCCGTGGTGCAGGAAGGTGGCGATGCGGCCACTTTCGGTGCCATTGCCGGTGGCATCGCGGGAGCGCGGTTCGGTGCTGCCGGTTTGCCGCAATCGCTGATCGATGATCTCGATGCTCGCATTTATCTCAGTATGGCCGCGCCGTGGTTCTACCGCACAGCCATGCAACGCGCCGGATTCGCTATCGATCTTCGACTCATCGAAAACGAGTTCCCGGGCTAGGGCTCAATCGTTATCGAAACCTCGGTCTCACCGGCCGAGGTGACGATGGTCGCGGTGTAATCGCCCGGTTCCACATCGGCAACGTAAAAGATGTATTGTGGCTCCGGACCCGGTGCCCCGGCGTGCCCTTCCCAAACAACCTCGCCAGAGGTGTCCGCGCTCACCGAGAAGGTCACCTCTTCGGTGATATCCACCACAAAATGTACTTCGGCGTTAGCGGGAATAGTGATCTCTTCCGGGGAGATTCCATCACTATTGATTTGGATGTTGTGCACCTCGGCATTCGCATCCCGCACGGAAGTTAGCCAGGTGCTATCCAGATAGAACTCACCGTTCTGCTCAACGAAGACCATTTCGCCAGAAATCCACAACTCGTCGTGGAGGGCTACGAAATCCACAAGGAAGCGACCGTCCGCCAGCTTGATCGGATTCAGTACGCTGCCCGTGTACACGCTCGGCTCGGTATCAGCGAGGATGAGTTCGCTGCCAGACTCGATCTCGTCCGTCGAGAAATGCGTCGATTGGAACACTGAAGTCGCGTTATCAATGAGAATGCGGTCGTTGCCGTTATCGAGGCAGCGCAGGATGTTCTCGCCGGCAAACACAACCTTGAACCTCAGCGAGTTTGGATCGTCTTCCGTGATTTCAGTCGCACCTCCGCGGTCGGCTGGAGCTTCTCCCTCGAGGATTTCCTCCAACGGACGGGGTCCAGCCGAGCTCGATACAGGTGTGCTGACGGACTCCGAACTCACTGGCTCGTAAACCGCGCACTGGATGGCGGCATTCACGGTTGAGGCCTGACTGAACACCAGAACGCCGAGGGCGAAAATCAGCGTGAAAAACGTTCGGGTGAATGACATGAATGCCTCCTCTTGATATCTCCAGGGGTGGTTATGTGTACACAACGCGTGAGGAGGCACCCTGGTTCCATTAACTAGTTGGCAGGTGTTGCCTCTGGCGAAGCAACTGGAGTGGCAGCGCCGCTTCCATCCACCACAAGCGTCATGCTGTAGCGGATGGCATCCTCGTCATCGAACTGGATATCAACGTTGTACTCTCCCACTGGCATGTGACCGACCACGAACTGATCCATATCGGCACCGCCGACGAGTTCATTTCCCATGGCAGAGCCTTCCCAGATGGTCTCGCCATCCGCATCGGTGATGGTGAGCTTGGCACTGGCGTCAGTCTCCAGGTTGTTGAACACGATCTTGTCTGCGAAGGACGCCTCAATGATTTTCACTTCTCGCGTTGACTCGAGTGAGATATCAACCTGAATCGGTTCGGCATTCAGTTCGATGGTATCGGACACAGTGGATCCATCCAGGTAAAGCTCGCCATCATTTTCTTCGAACACGAACTCACCTGTCAGGTAGCGGCCGCCGTCAACGACGATACCGAAGTCGATCAGATAGCGACCATCGGCAAGCTGAATCGGATCGCCCAATCGTTCGAGATATACATCTTCGAACACGATCATCGCCCCAGATTCGTCGGAGTCGATCTGTGGAATGGCGAACATGCTCACCCGTTGTTCCGGTGTGGAATTGCCTGCGAAGGTGATGTCGTCGCCATAGCCGAGGCATCGCATCTGGTTCTCGGCAGCCGAGATCACGCTCCCTCGGTCACCTTGTTCAAGAGGCACGCTATCGTCTCGATCGGCTGGTTGGCCGCGACCGAGTGCGTCATCAATGGAGCGGGGGAGTTCCAGATAGATCATTGGGATGACCATGTTTGGGTCTGGCTCGATCACCGGAAGATCGAGGCACGGAATCGCGGCGGAAGCTCCACCGAACGACAGCGATGTGGTGAGTGCGATGGCACCAGCGGCGATCAACCGTGTTATGGCAGATGTTTTCAAATTGATTCTCCTGTCTGATTTCAATAGCTCTTCCTTTCCAGTATGACGCAGGAATCGGTGGAATTGTTTCGCGGTTGCGCCGGTTGGCTATAATGAGACGTAAGCTTCTCGCAAGCTGACCGCGGCGGTGAATCCACGCGGTCTTTACGTGTGTAATCACAACGCAGTTCAGCATTCAGAAGAAGGCTCATGTCAGAAAAACGCGATTACTACGAGGTTCTTGGCGTATCCAAAACTGCTTCAGCAGCAGAGATCAAAAAAGGATACCGGGCCAAAGCGAAGCAATACCACCCAGATATCAGCAAGGAAGCCGATGCCGAAGTTCGCTTCAAGGAAGTGAACGAGGCGTACGAGGTGCTCAGTAATGAGGATTCTCGCGCTGCATATGATCGCTTCGGTCATGCCGGTGTTGGTGGCAATGGCGGTGGCTACGGCGATCCGTTCGGCGGATTCGGCGGTCAGGGCTCCCCATTCGGAGATATCTTCGAGACCTTCTTCGGTGGCGGCATGGGCGGCTCGCAGAGTCGTGCTCGTGCACCCCAGCGCGGCGCCGATATTCAGGTATCGGTCAATCTCTCCTTCGAGGAAGCAGTGTTCGGCGCTGAAAAGGAGATCGAGATCGATCGTCTCGAAACCTGTGAAACCTGCCACGGAAGCCGCATGAAGGATGGTGCCACGCCGCAAACCTGTTCCGCCTGTAGCGGTACAGGCGAGGTGCGCCGCGTGCAGCAGACCATTCTTGGTCAGTTCATGACGAGTGGCCCGTGCCCAACCTGCGATGGCGAGGGCGTGTTGATCACCGATCCTTGCTCCGCCTGCCGCGGAAAGGGACGCACCCGCAAGTACACCAAGCTGAGCGTCACTATTCCTGCAGGGATCGATGATGGCCAAACCATCCGCATGACGGGGCAGGGCGAGGCGGCACCCGGCAAGGGCGCCAATGGCGATCTCTTTGTGAAGGTGCGCGTACAGAGTCATAAGTTCTTTGAGCGCCGCAATCGCCAGATCCTCAGCACCGTAGGAATCAACGTCGCCCAGGCGGCACTCGGTGATGATATCGAGATCGATACGCTCGATGGACCAGTGGTGTTCACCATTCCGGCCGGCACGCAGAGCGGACAGCAGTTCCGATTGCGCGGCAAGGGTGTTCCGGAT
>JAFAEA010000159.1 GCA_023424355.1 Chloroflexota bacterium
TCATCGCCAGCCAAACGATCCCGATGGTGGTGCTCGCCCCGCTGTTCCTAATCTGGTTCGGATACGGACTGATGCCGAAGGTGTTGATCACGGCGCTTGTTGCCTACTTCCCGCTGGCCGTGAACACCGTCGATGGCCTCAAGAGTGCCGATCGCGAGCTGCTGAAACTACTGCGCTCAATGGGCAGCACCTCCTGGCAGACATTTCGGCTGGTGAAGGTGCCATCGGCATTACCGCTCATCTTCGGCGGTGCCCGCATTTCAGTGGCATTTGCCGTAATCGGTGCGGTATTCGGTGAGTTTGTCGGAGCCAAAGAGGGGCTCGGTTACCTGATGGATCGCTCGGCGCCACAATTCGAGACACCGAGGGTATTTGCCTGCATCGTCATCCTCGCAGTGATGGGGGTAACGCTGTTCCTCATCGTCTCGCTTATCGAACGCCTGGTGCTGCCATGGCGCCGCTTCATCGCAGATTAGACCACCCAAGGTTCGATAGCAGGGCAGTTGATCTGCCCTCACAGGTAGCAGGGCAGCTTGTCTGCCCTCAAGAAAAGGGGAGATCAACTCCCCTTCTACCTGAGTGAAACCAGGAGAATCATCATGCCGTTCTCATTACACCTGCGTCACCTTGGCCATGAAATCTGGGAAGCACAGCATGTGCATCCGTTCGTAACCGGAATCGGCGATGGCTCGCTGGATACCGACAAGTTTGCACACTGGATGCGGCAGGATTACCTCTATCTCATCGATTACGCACGACTCTTCGGCGCGGGCATGCTTAGGGCACCATCGTTGGATCTGATGAACACCATGGCGCAAGTTGGGCATGAAATTCTCCACCTTGAGATGGATCTGCACCGTAACTATGCGGCCGAGTTCGGTATCTCGCTGGATGATTTGGAATCCGAGCAGAAATCACCGACTTGTCAGGGTTACACAGATTTCCTCCTTCGCACCGCCACGGTCGGAGATTTCGCCGAGCTGATGGGTGCACTTCTGCCCTGTATCTGGGGATATGCCGAAGTCGGAGAGCGGCTCGCCAGCGGCACGCTTCCCGCCGATGACCGCTATCGCCGCTGGATCGAGATGTATTCCGGCGAGGAATTTCTCCAGCTTGGCGAGTGGTGCAGACAGGCGACAGATGCGGTCTGTGATGGCTTGCCGCCCGCTGCTCTTCGCCGCGTTGAAGAGGCATTCATCACCTCCAGCAGGTACGAACTGGCGTTTTGGGAAATGGCGTGGTCAAGGGAAAACTGGACCGTCTGATGCCCTAATCGACACACAAGTGTCGCAATCGATTTTCCTGTACGTACACTGGCTTCGATGCAAATGGGCCACAGATGCAGCCTGCATGTGTACGTTCGCACTTTACTTGCCTTGCGTAAGTGTTGGTATGTGTTGTAATGTGACAACTATCGATGGTTGCACGGTTTCGATTTCTTGGCTGGAGTCTCGCCCGTGTACAGCGCCATCAACGCCCTGCACGCATCCCGATTCTGTGTGTGGAGTAATGATCGCCTCACAAAAACCTCAGGAGGGGAGGAGTGAGTCGAATCGAGGAGTTCCATAACGTGTCCACAAGTTCACCTTCGGCGCCACGCAATTTGTGGTCGCCGTTCCACCGCGCACTGGCGCTGGCCACCATTTTCGCAATGGTGTTTGGCGGAGTGCTTTTGGCGAATCCCACGCACGCCAGCGCGCAATCTGCAGCTGTTGTGACTGAGGATCTGAACCTGCGCACAGGCCCAAGTACAGATGATTCGATTATTGCCGTCATGCCAGCCGGTGCCGCGCTTTCTCTGGATGGCGGTTCCCAGAATGGCTATCTTTCGCTGACATACAACGGTAACTGGGGATGGGCCCACAGCGATTGGATTTCCACCGGTGGTTCTGCTCCGGCTACAACGCCGAGTGCTACCGGCACCGCCTACGTTATCGATGGTGCGCTCAATCTTCGCAGCGGACCAAGCACGGGTAACTCCGTGATCACCGTGATGCCAGATGGCGCGGCAGTGAGCCTCAGCGGCGAATCTGCAGGCGGATTCCTCGGCGTGGTTTACAACGGCACCAGCGGCTGGGCCTTTGCTGATTACCTCAGCACCAGCGGTAGCGCCGGTGAAGCTCCGAGCCAGCCATCCAATCCGGGTGTTGGCGATACTGTTGTGGGTTCCATGCGCACAACTGATTCACTGAACATGCGCAGTGGCCCGGGAACGGGTTACGGCATCATCACCACCGTGGGCAACGGCAACACCGTTGAGATCATGGGTGATCCGCAAAACGGCTTCTACCCGGTGCGATACGGTGGCAACAAGGGTTGGATGCACGGCACCTGGCTCACCACTGTGAGCTCTTCCGAGCCGAGCAACCCGGCACCTTCGAATCCGGGTAATGTCGGCGCCGGCACAGCCATGGCCACCACCACCCGAGTCAATCTCCGAACTGAACCAACTACGAGTTCCGCCATCATCACCACTCTGGTGACTGGTGCGACGGTCGAAGTCACGGGTGCTGCCCAGAACGGTTTCTACCCGGTGCAGTACGGCAATAACTCCGGCTGGATGTCTGCCGATTTCCTCACCACCGATGGTGCCGGTGTCCCTGGCCCGCCGAGTGAGGCCCCGGTCACCAATCCGACTGCTCCTGGTGGAGTGGCTGTTGGCGATACCGTCACTGGCACCATGACCGTTGCCACAGGTCTCAACCTGCGCGAAGGTCCTGGCACCAATTACAACGTGGTCACCGTGATGCCAGGCGGCGCAACCGTCGAGATCATGGGTGCACCCCAGGCCGGATTCCATCCGGTGCGGTTCCACGGTTCCACCGGTTGGGCCAGCAGCGAGTACCTCACCACGGGTGCGGTATGGGTGCCGGATACCGGCAACACCGAGTACACACGCGATGAGATCATCCAGATCATCTACGCTGCCGCCGATAAGTACGGTCAGCCACGCGCCGATATGCTGCGCGTAGCCCAGTGCGAAAGTGTGCTGGATCCGAACGCAGTGAACCCGGCAAGCGGTGTGAGCGGCTTGTTCCAGTTCATGCCGAGCACGTGGGCAACCACGCCATACGCCGATCAGGATATCTTCGATCCTGTGGCCAACTCCGAGGCTGCCGCCTGGATGTGGGCCAATGGCCGCCGCAACGAGTGGCACTGCCAATAGGCGTAATCGCATAAGCATTCTCACAACGACCGGAGCATGGCGCTCCGGTCGTTGTTTGTTTTTCCATCGCAGTTGAAACCATCTATTGACCAGATGCGTTATGGTGACATATCCAACGAAGATGCTTGCATTTGGCAAGCATCCAGCAGGGGAGACTGCATGGACCTAAAGAAGAGCTTTCTATTCAGCACAACTGCATTGATCGCCAGTGTCATCACACTCGCTTTGGTTGGCACTATGTTCTGGCAAAATTGGCAGGATACTCACCCGGATTCGCGAGACCTCACCATTTCTTTGGTAAGCAGAGTCGATGCTGATCAATATGCGGATGGCGACGCATGCAATACCTGGATCGATACCGGGGAGATTAACATCTCCCAATGGTCCAATCAGGTGATTGTGCGCAATGCTGAGGGTGAAATTGTTGGCACTACCTCGATCACGGGAGGCGAGGCATCGTCAGAGTTCAGTTCACGCGATTGTGTGAAGCGTCTCGAACTTTCGGTGGATGACTCGGATTTTTACTCAGTTGAAGTCTATGGGTGGCTTTACCGGGTGTATCCGTCCAGTGATCTCGATTACGCCGACGGTGCGATCACCATCTATCTACAGGAATAGGGAAGCCGACCGCGCCATGGGACCGAAATGTTTGCGATGATCAGGTTCCACTGCCTACAATAGGGCCTGCTCAAGCACGTGAGCGGACTCCTACCCAGGCATCGGAACAGGTACATGTCATCTACCCAGCCAGATATTTTTCGTAGCACCGGATCCACATGGTTTAGCGCCATCGTGGCGATCTATGTCACCTGTCTCATCACCGCAAATACGGTGGCTGTGAGTGTGCTGGATGTGGGACCGTTCTCCGCCGATGCGGGCACACTCACGTTCCCGATCGCCTATATCGTGGGTGATGTGCTTACCGAGGTCTACGGCTTCAAGATCGCCCGACGCGTGATCTGGCTGGGTTTTATCTGTAATCTCTTCGCAGTCGGTGTCTACCAACTGGCTATGCAGTTCCCAACGCATAACGATCCCGCATTCGATGCCGGCTTCGAGATGGTGTTCGCCAACACGCCACGCATTCTTCTCGCCAGCATGATCGCGTATCTGGTGGGGTCCTTCACCAATGCCGCGGTGATGAGTCGACTCAAGGTCCGCATGCAGGGCAAGCACCTGTGGATGCGAACCATCGGCTCCACGTTGGCCGGTCAGGGCCTGGATACCGTGATCTTTGTGCTCATCGCATTCTCCGGCGTATTCCCGCGCGAAATTGTGTGGGAAATGATCTACACCAACTGGATCCTTAAGATTGGTATCGAGGTGCTCGCCACCCCGGTTACCTATCGCGTGATCTCGCTGTTCAAGCGCAAGGAAGGTGTGGATGTGTACGATACCCACACCTCCCTCAAGCCGATCGGCTAGCGCGCCCGCCACAGGTTCCAGGCGATCCATACGGCAACGAACCCGAGAACGATACCGCCGATGGCGGTGACAGTTGTCCCCAGCGAGACCTGGCCTGGTTCACCCTGGAATGCATGCAGGAAGAATCCGCCGGCGAGCAGTACAACTCCAAGTACCCACGCCAGCCAGGTGAACACAATCGCCTGATTGGAAAGATCCGTGCGCGGCAGGACGAGAACAAGCACCATGCCAACAATATTGAAGACGCCGGCGTGGGCATGACCCGCCCGGAAGAAGCGCTCGGTATGAGCCGAGAGCTGACCATCCAGCATGCGCAGGAGTGATTCTCCGCCGAACATCACGGTAATGAGGAGTACCAGTTCGATCGCGAGAAGAGTGTTGATCACCGAGTGGTTGTTGGTGTTCATGTTTTGCCTCGGAACAAATAGTTGTGAGTATTCATTAACAAAGCGTGGCGCTAAATCGGGACAATGTGCTCCTTTCATTTGGGCTAAGAGTCGGGAAGTATCACCATCGCGCGGGCGCGATCGCTAGCGTTCATGTGGCGAGGTGCATTCATGGCCATACCGATGGTCTGCATCATTCCGTATGCCCAGAACCGCTGAATCTCTTCATGCGTAGCCTCGGTTGCATTGGCCACCCAGCTCCACATCCGGTCCATTTGCTCGTTGGCTGTCGCCTCGATTTCGGGAATCTCGGCAGCCACCGTTGCCTGAAGCACCACGCGCATGCGCATGGCTGCATCGGGTGATTGGCCATAGTGTTGACCCAGAATCATCAGGGCCGGCCACCCTGTGGCCGTCGATCCTTCAAGCGCACCTATCCAGGTGCGCAGAATGCTGTCGCAAACGTAGTCCGTTGTTGATATGAACAGTTGCAGCTTGGATCCAAACAAACGGAGCACATATGGCTGGGAGATTCCTGCTGCGGCGGCAATCCGTTCGGTCGACCCACCGTGGTAGCCAAAGCTGCCGAACTCCTGCATCGCTGCTTCCAGAACATCGATCCTTCGTTCTTCGGCTGTTCGGCGTCGTTCTTTCATATCCTCATCCTTGGCCATATGTTTGTGAGTGTACACTAACATAAACGGCGAAGAATTGACGACTTCCCGGTGATGATGTGAAATGAAGCCACGATAATCGCCCTCACACAGGAGTCCCCATGCCAGATATCAACCGCTCCCTTATCGATTGGCCCGCGGAATCACCCCCGTACGATTCGCTTCAGGCTGCGGTTCAGGGCGAAACTGCGCGCTGGAACGCCGTTGGTCTGGCCGCGGGCACGGTGCGTAATGGCGAGCGGAAGATCGCCGTCAGTGGGTTCGCTAATTCCAGGGCTGGGTATCCGCTGGTGAACGATAGTCTGTTCATGATCGGCTCCATTTCCAAGATCTACACCGCCACTTTGGTGATGCGATTGATGGAGCAGGGCGTGTTGGATCTCGATACGCCAGTCATCAACTATGTCCCGGAGTTTCGACTTGCCCACGATGGCCTGGCCGAAACCATCACCATACGGATGTTGCTTAGCCACACATCTGGTTTCGATGGCGATCGGTTCACTTCGTATGGTCGCGGTGACGACGCTTACGAGAAGGCAATTGCCGAGTTCCACACGCTGGAGCAATGGTTTCAGCCCGGGAGCTTCTACTCGTACAACAATGCCGGGTTCTATCTCGCGGGCCACATTATTCAGAGGCTCACCGGCAAAACCTACGAAACGAACCTGATCGAGGAGATTTTTGCACCACTGGGCCTGGAGAACTCGTTCATCTATCCGGAAGATGCACTCAACAAATCCTGGGCGGTTGGTCACGTGGTGGACCGGGTGAGTGGTGTGAGCTTCACACCGGCATCGCACCTGCCGAGGCATTCAAATCCGGCGGGTGGAGTTCTGCAGTCGGTTGGGGATCTGCTCACGTTCGCACAAATGCATCTGAATCACGGCGAGATCAATGGCAAGCGCATCATCAGCGCGGAAAATGCCCGGTTGATGCAAGAGCCGGTCATCGAAGCCGACACCTACCATCGGCACTACGGAATTGGGTGGAGCATCTTCGATCGCCCCACTGGCAAGAGTGTTGGTCACGGTGGCGCATGGGGAGGGCATCGTGCCAATCTCATCCTGTTCCCGTATCACAACTATGCGCACGCGTCGCTTGGAAATAGCAATGTCTCGCTCTACGCCGAGGCATCGCTGGAGAAATGGGCGTTGCAGCATGACCTGCACATCTCCAATCCCGCACCAGAGAGCATCGAGCTCAGCAAAAGCGAACTCGAATCGCATACTGGTACCTATCTCCGCCACGATAGCCGTTGGCTGGTGACCGCGCAGGATTCCGGTTTGCGCCTCACCGTTACCGATATCGATGAAGATACCGGCGAAGAATCCACTCCCGATCGCATCTTCGATCTGGAGCCGCTCGAGGCCGATCGGTTCCGGGTGAGCAGTCCGGAGAGTAAAGGTGCTACGGTTGATTTCCGATCTGTTCCGGATGCAACCGGCACCAATCGGGATCTCATGAGAATTTGGGGCCGCGTTGGCGCCAGGCAGCAAGCAGGGTAACGGAAATGGGCACGCCGCCAGAGGCAGAAATCGAATCCAGGTTGAATGCGTTTCTTACCAGTCGTCTCGGAACCTGGCCCCCAACCCGGGGGCTGGAGCTGCGGCATAGCCCGGCGCGCGATGAGCCTCGCTGGGATGGCAAAACGCAGGCCTTCCTGGGAATCGAATCCCCTGTCGGCACGGTGCTGACCTTCTCCGAGAGGGTTTTCCCCTGTGGAACCTCGCTGGATCCTCGTGCGGTGGAGGACGAGCTGGGTGGCTCGGATGCGCACGTTACCTTGCCGGAGATGTTTCAACACCCGGAAATGCACTTTGGACGGGCTGTGTTCCGCTACCTCGGTGAGTTCGTCGATCTTCCTCCGCTAGGAGAGTGGGTGGATACAACCGATCCCCGCATACCGGAATGGCTTCGGCCCTTCAATGGCGGGGTTCTGGTCCACCTGACTGAGGATGGCACCTACGCCGCCGGTGTGGGACTGAAGAAGCATAACGATCTCGGTTACGAGATCTCTGTCGGCACCGATCCTGCATATCGAGGTCAGGGTCTGGCCCAACGGCTGGTGGCAACATCGGCCCGGCATATCTGGGATCTCGGGGCTATTCCGCTGTACCTGCACGGCGCCACAAATGCCGCCTCCGCCCGGGTCGCGGAGAAGTCCGGATTCCCGGATCGTGGCTGGCATATTCTTGATATGAGCTGATTAGCCTTACAGGATCGCGGATGCAGCAGCAGTCCACTCAGCCAATACCTTCTCGCCCCACCTGGCGAGAGCTTTCCCGAATCGCTGCCATACAGATGGCATCGTTCCGGAAGGATTTGGCGTACAAGCGCTGGATGCTGACGATTTTTTGGCTGCTCCCGGGGATCACATTTCTGGTAACGCGGGATGATGATCTCGTGACCGGCTGCATAATTGCGGATGTGCATCGCGGCAAGATTCGCATCATGAACATCGCCGTCGACCCCGCATATCGTAAGCAGGGACTCGGCCAAATCCTCATGCACGCGGCAACAGATGCCAAACCCTCAACATCGGTGGTGCTCATGGTGCAGGAGGAAAATACTGCCGCCCGAGCGCTCTACACCGGCATGGGTTTCGAGCGCACAGGATACTCGGCCTCGTATTACGGTCCGGGCTATGCAGGTATCGAAATGACCCTCAAGCGGGCTTAATCCAGATTTCCGACGTGCCAGCCGAGTCGATCAACTCCCGGAAGTTCTCCCATTTTGTCGACGATGCTGATGGCATCGTCCGAATCGTCAACCTGCAGGCGAATCTCCAGAACCGTCTTCTTCTTGTCTGGTGTCGATTCCAGATCAAGTGCCACCAGAGTGAACCCTGGCGATTCCATGGCCATCGCCCGGATGTCGCGGATGACGCTGGCGGTATCTGTGAGGTGCAGCCGCACCCGATGCTCGGTGGAATCCGAGTGAAACATCTTGCGCTTCACCGGCTGCAATCCACCTGTAATCAGCAACAGGAAGGCTGTGGCGATGCTGCCAGTGAGCAGCAAGCCTCCACCAACCGCCAAACCAACACCGCTTGCCGCCCACAGGAGTGCCGCGGTGGTAAGACCATGCACGACGTTTCGGCGCATGAAAATCACGCCGGCGCCAAGGAAACCGATACCACTTACGACCTGCGCCGCGATACGGCTGGAATCATGCTCATTGCCATCGATCATCGGGATTCCGTAGATCGAGACAATCATGATGAGCGCACTCGCCATACTCACTACGGCGTAGGTGCGCATGCCGGCGGGCTGCTCGCGGCGGGCGCGCTCAATACCAATCGCAATACCCAAAATCGCCGATAGCGCCAGGCGAATAACAATATCAATAAGGCTCAGACCACCATCGCTGTAGTTGTCCAGCTCGGTGACAAACGACATTAAGACCATGCATTAGACCCCATTTAACGAAACGTTAACAATTCAACATACACTTTTACCATGTCTCGGGCTCGTTCGAAAACTAGATGCGGTAAAGAAGGAGCAGAAGTGCGGCCACGGCGAGAACTCCATTCAGAATTGCGCCCATTCGCAGTGTGCGAGCCTGTGGGGCGGGTGCTTGCGCAGCAACTCCCCAGGTCATCCAACCCACAATTGCGAGACACAACACCAGAATCCCAAGACCAAGGTTTGGCGAGAGGAGGAAGCCAACAAACGGCGCGAACAGCATGCCTGCCATCGGCAATAGCATGCGCACATCCACACGCACTGTGGGTGGTCGGTTCGGATCCTGTTGGGACATTCGGGCCTCACATGCGAAAATCAGTAGCTACAGCGCCAATTGTAGCCGCAATCCGGAGCCGATGTGACCGAAATCCTCAAAACACTCACAAATTTGTTGCACACCGGGTTCCCATTGCCGGAGAACATCGCTTCCAGCACTGCGATCGATCCCGAAAGCAGTCATTTGCTTCACATGGATAACCTGCAGGCGATGCGAACGATTCCCCCTGCCTCAATCGATTTCGTCTATATCGATCCGCCCTTTGCATCGAATGCCAATTACCGCCAGCAGATTCAGTTGCCAGGCCACATCATCAATCGCACCGCCTACACCGATCGGTGGGACAACGGCCTCGCCGGCTATCTGGAGTTTCTGGTGCCGCGACTGCGGGCGATCCGTCCGTTGCTCACACCGACTGGCAGTATCTGCCTGCATCTGGATTCGCACAGCAGCCACTACGCCCGCATTGCCATGGATGCGATATTTGGCAGCGAGAACCTCATCAATGAAGTGATTTGGCGTTACGGCAAAATGAGTAATACCCGTCGTCGATTCCCGCAGAATCACGATACATTGCTCATCTATGGCGCTTCTCCGGATTGGTATTTTCAGCCGCAATACAACCAGCCAAGCGAGTATCGCACCCGATTTCTTCGCGATCTCACCGGGAATCAGGTGCTCTTCGGCACGGTGAAACACCGGTCAGACAAGTTGATACAGCGCCGCATATCCGCCCGCAAACGCGATCTTGGCCGCGAGTTACATGATGCCGATGTGCTGTTCGATTTCGACACTGAGCGCAAGGTGCAGGACGATGTTTTCACCGATATTTCCATCGTCCGTGGGAACGCACATGAAGGTGTTGGCTACGACACCCAGAAGCCCAAGAAGCTTTTGGAGCGTCTGATAACTGCTTTCTGCCCGGAAGGCGGTACTGTGGCGGACTTCTTCTGCGGTAGCGGCACTACCGGTGCGGCCGCAGAATTGTTGGGGCGACGATGGATTCTCTCGGATATCGGTCTCTCGGCGGTGCAAACTACACGCTTGCGGTTGCAGCACGCAGAGTTCAGCTTCGATCGCGATCCCTCGCTGCAACCGGGCGTATTTGCCGTAGATTCCCATGGTGGAATCACGGAGTTCCCCGTCGCGGATTTGGATCTCGACCCCGCCGATGAGCAAGCTGTGTTGAGGACGCTGGAGGACTCGCAAGATTCCCTCATCGCCGGGCAAATCGGCGATGTGATCATCGATGTGTTCGGACGAGAGGCAGCATTGCCTCGCTAAATTTTGCTACGATGTACGTACAAGGTGCGTTCTCATTGCACTATCGCAACACAGCAGGAACTTCGCCACGTGTCATACAACTTCAACTCGCCTTCGCCATACTCTGTGCCTCGCAAACCACCCAAATGGCCATGGGCATTCGCCATGGTGTTGCTGGTGGCGGTTGTCTCCGCCACAGCTGTGCTGTTGTTCAACGGTGTGCCCGTTGGTAACGGACCGGAGGAAAACGGCGATCTCGCGCTGGTCACACCCACCCCGGAGGAGAATCTTCCGCCCACAGTGACCCCAATTCCATCGCCAACACCGGCGACTCTGGAATACCCCACCGAACTCGCCACCGAGTGGACGGTGTTGTGGATGAACGAGGATTACGCGGGTATGTACGCGCTCACCTCGGCCGCCACGCGCGATAACATGACCGAGAGCGCCTTCATCAGCAAATACACCGATATCGCCCGCGTAGCCGGAATCAACAAGGTCAGTGCCACCATCGATGGCGATGTCAGCGCCGGTGGCAGCGTGAAGATGCTCGTCTCCTACGAGAGCGGTCTTGTGGGCACCATCGATCAGGAAATGAACCTGGAGATGATTTCCGAGAGCCAGGGTTGGCGCGTGAAATGGACGCCGTCGCTCATCTTCACCGATCTCGGCAGCAACGGCTGCGTAGCCTGGACCGGTGAGACGTTCACCCGTGGACGCATTCTCGATAGCCAGGGACGTGTTTTCGCGGAGGACGTCGCCGTCACTCGTGTGAGTGTGATTCCGGCCAACGTGACCGATCCGGGAACGGTGTATCCGGAACTCGCCCGCGTGCTGGATATGGATCAGGCAGAAATCGAAAGCCGCGTGAATGCATCGCCAAACGCATCGTGGGCAGTGGCGCTAAAGGATATGCCGGCCAGTGAGGAGATCAACCTGCTGAACGCGTTCAGCGAGTTCGATGGCGTCACTGTGCGTCCGGCAACCCAGCGGCATTATCCGTACGGCGCAACATCGGTCCATTTGGTCGGCTATGTCACCCTCGCCAATGCCGAGGATATTGAGGCCGACGAATCTGTCGTTGAAGGCCAACTCATCGGTCGCGATGGTGTCGAATATGGCGCCAACGATATCCTCACCGGCAAGCCGGGCGGCACGCTTTCGTCGGTGGAATGCACCACTCGCGCCAAGCGCACGGAGATCGCCAGTGCCGAAGGGGTGCCACCCAAGGATGTGTATCTCACAGTAGATGCCGAGTTCCAGAAGCAGGTGGATGAAGCTCTCTACACTGCGGAGAAAGATGTCGATGGCGAAAATGGCCAGAAGGTGCGCGTCGGCGAACGCGGTGCCGTGGTGATTCTCGATCCGGAAACCGGTGCGGTGTTGGCCATGGTAAGCCACCCCAGTTTCGATCCGAATGGCTACATTACCAACAACTTCAGCGAGGAAGATCAGAAGAATCTGAATGATCCGGTGAAGCTGGCCTGGTTGAATCGTGCTGTCAATCAGCCGCTACCAACCGGATCCATCTTCAAGGTCATCACCACCGCAGGTGCCATGCACACGCTCGATTACACCGATGAAACCCTGGTGGATTGCCCTGCTGTGTATGAACTCGGTGGCAACACCTATCAGGACTGGACAGTCGATAACCAGGTTCCACCTCAGGGCCTGCTCACCTTGCATCAGGCATTGGTGAACAGCTGTAACACCGTGTTCTACGGCATCGGTGAAGAGATGGATAATGTCGATCCCAATGCCCTGCCGGATATCTCCCGAGCATTTGGTCTCGGCCAGCCGGTGAATATCCCGTACTTCCCGAGCGGTACCACCGGTATCATCCCGGATCCAGCGTGGAAGCTCGAAACTCAGGGAGATTCCTGGGCCACCGGCGATAATGTGTTGCTCGCCATCGGTCAGGGATTCATGGAAGGTACCCCCATGCAGATGGCTGTTGCCTATGCTGCCATCGCCAATGGCGGGTATGTGCTCACGCCATATGTGATCGATAAAACCCAGGTAGAGGGTGAGGATCCTGTGCAGGTCGGCGAACGCACCGTCAAGAGCGAACTGCCACTCACCGATCAGCAGATTGTCTGGATTCAGGAGGCGCTACGCGCCCAGACTACGGACCAGTATGGTTACGGAACATCCCGATTGTTCGGCGATTTCCCGTTCTCCATCAGCGGTAAAACCGGTACCGCACAGAACGAGCGCGTGAATGAGGGAGATCGACCTCACAGTTGGTTTGCCGCCTATGCACCGGTACCGACCGATGGAGACAAATCGCAATTGGCCAGTATTGTGATGGTCGAAAATTCGGGCGAAGGCGTCACCTTTGCGGCACCCGTCACCAAGATTATTTATCAGCACTGGATGGATAATCACAGCGGTGGGCATATGCCAATAGACTATCGCCGATTGTTATCCACCTGGGTATGGGTGTAGCAATTTCTGAAATATCGTGTAAACTCCAATTCGGAGCACGTTCAGAGAACAAGAACGCCTGCCTCCTGCCGCATCGCACGCGGTATCCGATTGATCGCAGGATTCCTTGCCTCCCCGGCCGGAATCTTTACCGGATGATGCCAGAGCGCATCATGCCAGGAAGGAGCAAAACATGATGATGACTATGCTGCTTTTCGGCGCCGGCCTGCAGGGCTAACGCCAACCCAATCGGAACTCGCCTGAATTGGCGATCATTCCACAGTGTTTTCTCAAATTAAAGATATGCAACAGCCGCATTTGTTGTGCCTGCTTTTCGTGCAGATTGCGCGCGGACACCTCTGTTTGCTGTGCACTATCCATCCCCTCAATTGGCGAGGGTGGAGGGGAAGCTGTCATCGAGGGCGGTTTCTACCAGAAAGGAACTGACGATGATTTTGATGACCAGGCTCGGGGTGCTGCGCTAACGCATCCACCGATTTTTTCCGCAAGAGAAAGGAGCCTCTGTGCTTGCCATTCCAACCAAACCAGTTGATTACACACCCGCTTTCGGGTTCCGGCTGCCGCTTTTTCAATACCACGGCAGCAACCATCCAGGGGATGAATATCATGAACACACGACTTATTACTGATCAAGAAATTTCACTGCGTCAGCAGAACATACGCACCGGCGCATATCGAGCCCGACACGGATTCTCGATTATCGGCATTCGTCGGCTGGTAGGTAACACATTCATTGCCATGGGCATGCTTCTGCATGGCACCGGCAGGAATAACCACACCGCTACGGATACTTCGCCGCAGGCAATTGCCGCCCTTTCGGCCTAATAACGAAAGCAACTATCGTGAGCGACGACAAAGAAAAAACTGAAGACACCAAGCCCACACCAGGCACGGGTTACCAGAACCAGAGTTTCCTGGTTGGTGAGCACATCTATCTGCGCACCGTGGAAGAAGACGATGCCGAGTATGCCGCCAGCTGGCGGCAGGGCATCATCCGCCGATCCGTTTCCGGCACCAGGAGCTGGATCGAAGACGACCTCAAGGATGAGGACGATCTTCACCTGCTCATCATTCGCAATAGCGATGACCGCCCGGTCGGATCGGTGGTACGCAGCAAGTGGAAGCACAACACCTGGTTCGCAGGCTATGTCGATCCACTCTTCGGTGAGCAAGGGCAAACCTGGCTCGGCGAGGCGTACTGCCTCGGCCTCCAGTGGTCGGTTGATGAGCAGCACGGGGTAATTGCCCATGTGGAAACCGTGACCGACGATCAGCCGATCGTGCTGGAGATGCTTAAGGCCATTGGCGCCCGTGTTTCCAG
>JAFAEA010000194.1 GCA_023424355.1 Chloroflexota bacterium
TGTGGTGGAAGAAGATACCGCGACGATTGACGTACCGATTGGTCGAAATACCGTGAATCGCCAGCAGATGGCCACCAGCCGATCCGGTAAGGAAGCGGTGACGCACTTCACCGTGATCGAACGATTCCAGGATTGCACACTTCTCGATGTCACTATCGAAACCGGCCGCACCCATCAGATTCGCGTACACCTGAACTTCATCGGCCACGCCGTTGTCGGCGATTCGCTCTATGGCAACAAGGTGAGTGCCCGATTGGCAGAGGAATTCGGGCTGAAGCGACAATTTCTCCACGCGAACTCACTCGGTTTCGCCATGCCAGGTAGTGGCGAAGCGGTGACATTTGAAGCACCGCTATCGGCCGATCTGCAAACGGCGCTGGACTATCTGCACACGCGAAGGGATGCAGTCGATGAACCCGAAGGTGCGTGATCGTATTCTGCAGTGGTTTCGAGCCGGACTCGCCGCGGTGGAACCGCAAGCGGTCACTCGCGATGCCTTGCAGAAACTCGATCTCGGCCAGGGCAAGATTATCGTTCTCGCATTCGGTAAGGCTGCCGTCCCGATGGCTGCCGCCGCCAGAGAAGTTATCGGCACACGGCACCATGCTGGCCTTTTGGTCACCAAGCAGGGACAGTTCACCAAGGAAATTGAAGGATTCACCAGCATCGAATCTGCGCATCCCATACCGGATGATCGCAGCCTGAGAGCAGGGGAGATGGCTCTTGATTTGGTGAAGAATCTCTCTTCATCGGATACCGTCATTGCGCTCATTTCGGGAGGCGGATCTGCACTCATCGAGCAGCCGATTGAGGGAGTCTCCCTCATGGATATGCAGGTCACCACCGAACTGCTCATGTACGCCGGCGCGGATATCGGCCAACTGAACACCGTGCGCAAGGCCCTCAGCCAGATCAAGGGTGGGGGACTCCGACGCGCGATCGCTCCGGCGAACTGTGTGACGCTTATGCTCAGCGACGTGCTCGGCAATTCCCATTCGGTCATCGCCAGTGGGCCTACGGTGCCTGCGCCCACCAATCGAAGTGGTGCCTGGAAAACGATCACCAGATTTGGGCTCGATCGGCAGGTGCCGGAATCCGTCCGTCATGCGCTCACAAGCGAGCACGCGCCCGATCCACTCACCGAGTTCCCACACGATCATCGTGAAGTGATTTCCGACAACCAAACGTTTGTGAAGGCGATCGCTGCTGCTATTGAAGCCGATGGATTGATTCCGGAACATACCTGGCATGAATGGGGCGATAGTTCCCGGACTCTCGCCAGCGAAGTGCTCAAAACCTGCAACGAAACAGCGTTCGATGTGATCATCGGCGGTGGCGAAGCAACTTCCGAAGTCACGGGCAATGGCAAGGGTGGACGCAACACCGATGCGGGGCTGAGAGTGGCTATCGGTTTGAGAGAGCAAGGTGTCAATGCCTGGACCTTCGCCAGCCTCGCCAGCGATGGGGATGATGGCAACTCCGGTGCTGCTGGTGCAATTGTCGATGCGGACTCCGTCGTTAGCCAAAGTGATGCCGAGAAGGCATTGGCCGAGAGCGATTCCGCAGGCTATCTTGAGAAGGCCAACGCCCTGGTAGTTACCGGGCAATCCGGCACCAATGTGAATGATGTGTATATCGCCGTGCGTACCAGCGCCATTTCAGGAGAAAAGACGTGAGCAACCTTCCGATCATGATCGATGTGGATACCGGTGTTGATGATGCTGCCGCGCTGGCCTATGCGTTGGGCGTTGAAGCCGATTTGGTGGCGGTCACCACTGTGGCCGGCAATATCAGCATCGATATGACCACCGATAACACGCTGCGTGTGCTGAGCCTCCTCGGCGGCGAGGATGTTCCCGTGTTTCGCGGTGCCAGCCGACCTCTGGTAGTACCCGCGCAGGATGCATCGCATGTGCACGGTGGCAATGGTCTCGGTGGTGCGGTGCTTCCTGAACCACTTGCTGAATCCGCCGATCTCACTGCGCCAGAGGCCATCATCGCAATGGCGGAGGAGTTCGCCGGAGAATTGGTGCTGGTTGCTGTTGGACCATACACAAATCTCGCGATGGCACTTTCTCTTCGACCCGATCTTCCCGACTTGGTGAAGCGACTCGTGGTTATGGGAGGCGCTTTCTACATTCCGGGCAATGTGACTCCGCACGCTGAGTTCAATGTTTGGGCCGATCCTCATGCTGCCCAGCAGGTATTCGCCGCCAATTGGCAGGAGATCATCGCGGTTGGTCTGGATGTGACCCATCACACCGCCATCACGAAGAAGATGCGCGATGCGATTCCTGAGAACGCCGAAGGTTCTGCCTGGTTGATGCGAGAGATGGTGGAACACACCTTCACCGAGCGCGTTCGCAGCGGATTCTTCCTGCACGATCCTCTTGCGATGGCCGTAGCCCTCGATGATTCGCTGATCAGCACCGAGACCGTTGCGGTTGAAGTGGTCACTGAAGGCGAAGAGCGCGGCAAAACCGTGATCTCGCCGGAAGGCAAAGTGCGCGTTGCCAAAACTGTGCAGGCGGCGAAGTTCGTGGAGCGTTTCTGTGACGCCGTCAACATCCCGTATGTGTACGATGTCGAAGGTACCGCCGATTCTGAATAGCCGCTTAACGAGTAGGACCCGAGCCGGAAGGCTCGGGTCCCTATTTGTTTGCCTGATTTGATGGGCTATACGGATCGAACAGTCGCGAGGTCCAGAAGTTGCTCCATACCCATGCGTACATCCGGGTTGGATACCACCGAGAGCTTCTCGCGCGCGGCTTCGACATAGTCCCGGGCGATTTGCTCGGCTTCCGCCAACGCATTTGAGTTGCGGATCTCATCGATCAACGCATCGACTGTTGCCTGATCGGTAATTTCTCCATCCACAATCCCGGCAATAGTCTGCTTCTGAGGTGCATCGGGGGCGAGCGATGCGGCGAACCGCATCACCGGTACCGTCACCACGCCCTGACGGAGATCGTTCCCGGCCGGTTTGCCGATCGTCTCACTGTTCTCGCGCAGATCCAGCACATCGTCAATGACCTGGAAGGCCATTCCGAGATCGCTGCCGAACTGGCGTAGCGCCTGCACCTGCTCGTCGTTACCGTTTCCAAGCACCGCACCCATCTCGGCTGCCCCGGCGAAGAGCGCCGCAGTTTTACCGTAGATGCGAGATTCGTATTCGGCCATCGATTGATCGAGCTTGTGTGCCTCAAGGGTCTCGCGGATCTGGCCATCGCAGATCTCGGCCAACGTGGTGGCGAAGATCACCATCACGCGCGGATTCTCCGGCATCGCGGCCAGAATGGCGCTCTTGGCGAAGAGATAGTCGCCGATCAGAATCACCGCGCCCGTGCTGAGCTCGGTGTTGAGTGTCGGATTACCGCGACGAAGCGCTGCCTTATCGATACTGTCATCGTGAACCAGCGAGGCGGTGTGGAGTAACTCGACACCAGCAGCGACATCAATGGATCGCTCGTTGAACTCATCGAACGCGCGCGCTGCCAGCAGCAAAAGCACCGGTCGCAAGCGCTTGCCGCCACCACTTACGATGGCCTTAAGCAGCGAATTCACCATCGGATAATCGATGTGAGAAGCAGTTACCAGGGTTTCCTCAACACGCGCAAGGTCTGGCTGCAGCATTTCAAATACGTCTTGGGTCTGGACGTTCAATTGTTCCTCCCCGT
>JAFAEA010000274.1 GCA_023424355.1 Chloroflexota bacterium
CGGATTCGGTATCCGCCGGAGATATTGGCGGTGTGAGCAAGCTCGAATCGGTGGACACTGGCGACACCCTCACCAGTGGTCGCAAGGTGAAGCTGGATGGCATCCGATTCCCGCATAGCGCCTACACCGCATCCGTGACAGCGGCGACGCAGGCCGATTTGGACAAGCTCGGACAGGCGCTGCAGCGCATGCAGGATGAGGATCCATCGCTCGTCGTCTCGCGCGATCCTGATACGGCAGATGTGCTGGTATCCGGAATGGGCGAACCACACGTGCAGATCGCCATCGAACGCATGAAACGTCGCAGCAATATCGACGTGACTCTCGGTCTCCCGCGAGTGGCATATCGGGAGACCATCTCTGCATCAGCAAAATCAGAATACAAACACAAGAAGCAGACCGGCGGAGCGGGTCAGTATGGACACGTTCACCTGGAGCTTGACCCACTCCCTGACGCTGATTTCGAATTCGCCGATCGCGTTGTGGGTGGATCCGTTCCCAAGAACTTCTTCCCAGCTGTTGAGAAAGGCATCCGCGATGCGTTGTTGGAGGGGCCGATCGCCGGGTACCCGGTGGTAAATGTGAAGGCCACACTCTTCGACGGCAGTTATCACGACGTGGATTCCAACGAAATGGCATTCCGCATTGCGGCGAAGGAAGCATTCAAGAAAGGCATTCTCTCCGGACAACCGCAGCTGCTGGAGCCGATTATGAACATCAAGGTGAGTGTCACCGAGAACTTCATGGGCGATGTGATGAGCGATCTCAACACCCGTCGCGGTCAAGTGACGGGCATGGATACCGACGAATCCGGTGTCACGGTGATCGAGGCGCAGGCTCCGGGCGGAGAACTGCAGCGATACGCAACCGACCTGCGCTCGATGACCCAGGGTCGAGGCACATACGAATCGGAATTCAGCCACTATCAACCAGTGCCGCAGCATCTGGTGGACAAGATTGTGGCCGAGCACAAACAGGAAGCGTAAGCCATCCAATTGCCATGGCGTGGCATGATTACCGGGGAGCATTTGATGCTCCCCGGTTTTCTGTATGACGAAATGGGATTTTAATGGCAGACGTTTTCGAGATCGTGTTCGATGGTGGTTCTAAAGGAAATCCCGGCAAGGGGTACGGTAGCTTCGATATCATGCGGAATGGCGAATTGTTCGATCGCCAGATCGAAATGCCGTTCGGCGACAATCTCACCAACAATCAGGCGGAATACATGAGCCTGATCGGCGCGCTCAAGAGCATTGTGAGCCACAAGGAAATAGATCCAATGGCCATTGAAGTGGTCATCCGTGGCGACAGCAAACTGGTGATCAGTCAAATCACCGGCGTGTGGAAAGTGAAGAATGCCAATATGCAGCCGCTCTGGGCGGAAGCTCGTGGCATTTTGGCAGAGATCGGCAAATGGAGTGCCCTGTGGCACGATCGCTCAAACTCGGTACGGATTCTGGGGCACTAACGGTTTCGGGGGGTGAGCCTCATGATGAAACCAAACGCGATCATGAACGCGACCACGGCCACAATCAGAGCAGCCATGAACACGATTCCCGTAAAGAGTTTGATGATCACCAATAGCGCTGCTGCAATCACAAGCGCCATGAACGTGGCGTTGCGCCAGTCATCTGCTCTGGTTGGTGGTGTGGAAGATCGATTATTCATGGCCAAAGTATACCTAACGGAGGAAGTATGAAACGGGCATATATCGCATCACCACTCGGCTTTGCGGCATCTACAACAGCATTCATGCATGAACTCATCGCAAGGCTTGATGGCGTGATCGAGATCGAAAATCCGTGGGATGATCTCCGCTTCGTGGACGATTTCGCCGAGATCGCGACTCTACCCGGATACCAGGATCGGGTTGTTCGGCTGGGGAAGATCAATCACGAACTGGGAAAGACAAATGCCGAGCGAATCGACCGCAGCGACGCCGTGCTGGCGATTCTGGACGGTGTAGATGTTGACTCCGGCACCGCCGCCGAGATCGGATACGCCTTCGCCAAGGGCAAGCGCGTGTATGGACTCCGCACCGACTTCCGCCTCGCCGGCGATAACATCGGAGCCACGGTAAACCTGCAGGTGCAGTACTTCATCGAGGCCAGCGGTGGCCGCGTGGTGACGGATGCAGATGCACTATTGGAATGTGCAAAAGAATTGTGATGGATTCGCCTTGCGCAATTCGTTATGTTCCGCCTATACTTGCTGCGCTGAGGGGGATTAGCTCAGCTGGTTAGAGCGCCACGTTGACATCGTGGAGGTCACTGGTTCGAGTCCAGTATCTCCCACCCTCATTGAAGCCACCGAACGGTGGCTTCATCTGTTTTTCACCATATCGCGATATCGGCATAACGGTCCCCTTCCCACATGCGATGCTAAGTTTGTACGTACATACCTGACAGCCACCTCCCTCCTCTTGTATCATTGACGCTGTACGTTTTTGGCCCACCATCTGCCGGATCGCCAGCATGTTTAACCGCCGACAATTTATTGCATCCGGAACGGGCCTGCTTCTCGCCACTGGTGTTTCCAATTCTTCCGCCCAGGAGGCGGAGGAACTGCAGATCAATTCCGCGCGGTACATCGCGACAAACGCTGATACGGGCGCGATTTTCGCCCAGCGTGGTGCGCACGATCAAGTGGCCATCGCCAGCCTCACCAAGGTGTTTACGGCGATGGAGGCGATCAACCTCGCACCCCTGGATACACTCATCACCACTACAAGCGATGATCTTCAATCGGCCGATGCCACTACGATGGGCTTTGGACCCGGCGAGACTTTCACGCTTGAAGAACTTATCTACGGCATGCTTTTGCCGAGTGGCAACGATGCCGCCCATGCCATCTCGAGGTCGCTCGGAGGGCGTGAAGGCGATACCGCCGAAGAAGCGACGCAACGCTTCATGGATCTGGTGAATCAACGCGTGTTGGCCATGGGTCTGGAAAACACCC
>JAFAEA010000282.1 GCA_023424355.1 Chloroflexota bacterium
AGTCAGATTGCTGCCGCCAAACACCGTCCCTTGCATCTGGCTGCGATTGAAATACGCATTGCGCAAGTCACAGGATTCGAACCGCACGTCCTTGAGCGTGCTCTCCTGAATCTGCGTGTGACCCATCTGACAGTTCACAAAACCGCAACGTGCCATGTGGCTGAAGTTCATGCAGGCACCCGTCCACCTGGATTCGACGACGTCTGCATCTCTCCATCCGGATTCGTCAAACTTCGCATTGGCGGCATCGACGGTATCAAATCGGGATTCCGCAACTCGAAGACCCGGGGCGCCGATGATCCTCGTTCGATTGAGCTCACACTTCTCGAGCACGATGGATCGACCGGATATCTCTGAACCGACTTCCAGTCTGGTCTGGGAGATTTCAGATTCGTCTCCTACTTCATCATTTATTGTATACAAAGTTCTCGGTTGGATTCGTTTTCTCAATGTTCCACTCATTCGTCGTCCCAGCCCATTCCCAGCAGATTGGTCCACAGTAATCGCGCGGCGATGGAACGCTGCGGACGCCAGCGCTCTGAGAGGGCATCGAGTTCCTTCATCGTCATACCAGGATTGTCGTAGGCGAATCTGGCTGCTCGCAGCAGCGCGACATCACCTTTGGGATAGGCATCTGGATGCCCTACTCCCCACAGCAGGGCGCTGGCAGCTGTCCAGGGGCCCACCATTGGCAAACTGGTGAGATCCTTCATCCAGTCTTCTATCCCTTCTGTTGGAGGATGTGGAATGGAACCGGAGGTGACTTCCCGAGCCACCGCGATCAGCCCCTCGGCGCGCTTCCCTGTGAGACCGATCGATTTGATTTGTTCCACGGTTGAGTCAGCAATCGCTTCTGCTGTTGGAAGGCTGTGAAATTCCCGACCATTGGCCGTTACCGTTTCCGATAGCATCGCGCAGAGACGTCGCTGAAATGCGGCCGCGCTATGCAGGCTCACGGCCTGCCCGGTGATGGAAGTAACCAGCCCCTGCCAGAGTCCTCCGTCCGTGAGTGGTCGCAATCCGTCAAACTTTTTCGAGAGTGCGGAAATCACGGGATCATCGAACTCTATGTGGCTGAGATTTGGATCCAGATATCTCGAAGGACTGAGGGCATCCACCTCGTGCACATTGCCGCCATCCACCACAATCACACGCTTCTCGAAAGTTGCGCGATGCGGCGAACCAGTCGGCATCCATCGAATGGGTCCAGCAGAGTGCTGGAGTATTCTCTGTGGTTCTGGTGCTGACATCAGTACTCCTCGGTGGGATTCGGTGGCGCAATGCCTACCGTAGCCTAGAATAGAACCTATTGGAACCGCCATTCGAAGGACGAGTTCACGTTTGGACAAGATTATCTGTAACATCGACAACCTGGCGGATCTTGAGGTGCTTGAATCCCTTGCTGGAGATGCCGGCACCGCTGAACTCGCCAGATTGGGGTTTAATGCGGTTATTCCGCCGGTTTCATCGCAGACGATTCTTGGTCCCCCCGCGGAACCAGCTGATCACCTGAAAAACGCCCAGAGTCTGGATGAACTGGTCTCGAATCCAGCAGTTTCTTCTGAATCGCTCTGGGACTCGCTTCTCAGTTCGAATCACTCGGCAAGGCCGATTCGTCTCCATAGCCCCAGCCAGGAGCGCGAACAGGTAGCGCTAATGCTGCAGATGTCTCTCCCGAGGCTGCCGATCTATGATCTGGATTCTCGCCTTGTTCCCGGCACAACCTCACATGCCAGTCGAGGTGGACGTGAGTACCGTGAACTCCTGCGTTCTCTCACATTCTGGCGAACCAAATTCCGGATCGGCCATGCCAATCCGAGGTTGGTTCACGCTGATGGTTCCGGACTCCTGATCTACATCATCGATTCGTGGCTGATTGCCTTGAACTTCAATAACGAGGATGTGAGTGTGGATGTTGGCACCGGTGGAGCCATGTGGCTCATGCTTGCCACGGGGCACGATGTGCATCTGCACGGGAGCTTGTTAGATCTGCCATCGAATTCCGGGGCCATTCTGGCCAATGAATTGGCAAGATAAGGAACACGATTCTTGAAGAACGCAACAATCTCACTTTGGGCCGATTCCGATTTCGCGCGTGCCACCGCATCACTCGTGGCACCGCACGCGTCTCATATGGATGGCACTGTGGGCCTGATGCCATCGTCGCTCGATCCGCAGGATCCATTCCTGTCATTGGTCGTGAAGAACCTCCCCGAGCAAGCACAACCGCTCGTATCATTGCCGGTCACCGGCAATGCAGCGCGGCGAGCGTTTATGACACCAACTGTGCTCGGGCGCTGGATCGATCGACCGGTGAAATCATCTGATGCGTCGATCAAATCCATTCTGTGGCCCCAAGATCTCGGTCAGGCAGATCACCGCATTGCCGTGGTGGATGTGGTCGAAATCGCACGCAAGGGCCCGTTTGTGCTGGATTTGGCGGCTCGTTACATCCATCCCCGGCAACGGGCGCGAATGCTCTCCAGCAGCCAGCGTGAGGCTCAGGCGGCCGAAGTAGCGAGCTCCCTATCCATTGATCTGTTTGCGATCTATCTTGCACAGCGTGAAGGCGTGGTACTCGCCGTGACTACAGACATCATCGCCGCCGAGCTCGTCGCTCTGGCGATGAGTGAACTCTGCATCGGCGCCCCGCGGTCGTTTACCGGCCCCTGGGAGGACCCGGTGGTCCAACGAGCGACCGAGTTGGAACTTGGAGTGTTGTTGCCAAGCCGGATCCATGTGATCCAGGATGGTCCCGAACGCACAAGCCATTGGGCTCAGCGAATTTCCGAACACGTGCATTTACGGTTGGGGATTCCAAATAGTCGGTAGCGCCGACACCGATACATTCTGTACAATAAGTTCATGGGGAACGCTCAACGATGAGCCTGAAACTGGAGAGAATGTTCAGTTGTGGTCCGGAAAATGATGCGGACCTGTCAGGAATTTTGTTGATGCTTGATGCAATTCGTGAATGGTTGAAGCGGCTCACTGGAACACCAAAACTGGTTCCGGTTAGAGTGCCAACTCACCGCCGTTAGCCACGGTGGTTCGAATACTGGCCGCACTCCTTGCGGTGTTGTTGGTTGTTTCGAACCCAGCAGTCGTTGGTGCGGATCAGTCGGTCACTGATACCTGCCTACACTCTCTCACCCCTCCAACTTCAACTAGTACCGTTCACGTTCAACCAGAGAGCGGATACCAGCCCGTGCTCGATGAAATCGAGTTTGCCCGTTGTTCCATTGATCTCAATATGTACTTCCTCACGGATGCAACCATTTTGGATGCGCTCGACCGTGCCGAGGCTCGCGGAGTTCGGGTTCGGGTGATTCTGGAACATCAGCCATTCGGAACCTATAGCGATCAACAGGAGATGTTCGATCGACTGATTAGCTTCGGAGCCGAGGTGCAGTGGTCGCCAGCGGAGTTTCAGTACAGTCACGCCAAATACATGATTGCCGATCAGCAGGTGCTGATTGTTACGAATCAGAATTTCACCGGTGCAGGATTCAACAGCAATCGAGAGTTCGGATTAGTGACTACACAGCCCGAGCTTGTGCAAGAAGCCGCGATGGTGTTTGAGGCGGATTGGAATCTGCAGCCCATTCCGGGCCCGATCTCCCACCTGGTGGTGAGCCCCGTCAACTCCAGAGATACTACTCTCTCCCTCATTAACAGCAGCAAACAAAGTATCTGGATGTACTCCGAAGTTCTGCGGGATGAGGACATAACCACGGCACTTTCCAGTGCTTCGGACCGAGGGGTGGATGTCCGGATTATCGTGAATCCAAGCGCGGATGAGGATGATGTCCCCTACTTCCTCGATGCCTTGGGACACGGGGTGCAGATACGGGTCATGGAGCGGCCATATGTGCACTCCAAGTTGCTCATAGTGGATGGATCGTTGGCACTGGTCGGTTCGCAAAACTATTCCTACACATCGCTCAACCTGAATCGTGAGGTGGGTGTCGTGATCGACGATCCAATCAATCTCGAGCTTGTCGTTGGTGTGTATCAACAGGATTGGACCCGTAGCGTGCCGGTGGATTCGATCTCTCGATCAACTTCGCCAGAAATCGCCTTGACGCACCCGGGGTGGATTGGTAAACTCTCATGCGTCCGATGGCGTGTCGTCTAACGGTAGGACACCTGACTCTGGATCAGGCAGTTGGGGTTCGAATCCCTGCACGCCAGCCAAGAACCATCCCGGTATCGACAGATACCGGGTTTTTTGTGCCTGTAGCCTTCAGGCTGCCGAAGCCGTTTGCCGATTCAATTGCTTCAAATACGGATTGGCGATGAGTGCGATGGGTACAAGGAAGTTCACCACCACAAAAATCATCAGGGTAGTTTCCAGCCCAAGAGCATCCAGCAAAAAGCCATAGATCATGATTCCCACCGGGAATGTACTGGCATTGATGGCGCTGGTGACCCCAAAAACTTTCCCTCTCATTCCAGGCGGCACTCGTTCCTGCATGATGGACTGGCTGAGCGGGTTCACTGGCTCCAATGCCACCGCTCCGATAAAGATGGCCAGTGCCACTGCCCACCATGGCGGCACGAAGATGAACACCACAAATGCGAGTGCTCTAACGAGGAACCTAAAGATGATCACTCCTCGCCTGGGGAGTCGTTCGCTGAAACCTGCAAACAGAAAGTTCCCGAACAGCGAGCCAATTGCCAGACCAGCAAAGATGTATCCCAGATACTCAGCGGATCCGTATTTCTCCTGCACATAGACCTGCAGGATGATTCCATAGATCGGTTCCGCCAGGAACGATCCCAACGTACTGCACAGAATCATCCAGAACAGAACCTTGTCGTTGTAAATAAACCTGAATCCACTTCGGATTTCCTCGAGGTACCCTTGCTTCGATTTACTCGATTCTGTGCTGGCATGGTCAGTATTTATAGAACCGGGGATGAATGCGACAAACAAAAGTGTGGATAAAAAGAATCCAGTGGTGGTGACAAACAGCAGATTTGGCGCACCCAAATAGGCGATGAGAATACCTGCCAGCGGGGCGCCGATCAGGCTCGCTACTCGCCCGGTGATCATATAGATGGCGTTGGCACGATCCAGCGAAAGCGAAGTGTGTTCAACCAGCTTCGGATACAAGCTCCTCCGCGCTGTATTGCCAGGTGAATCGAGCAAGGCCCCCAGGAACGCGAACGCCATGACGTGCCAGAACTCGATCCCGATGGTGAAATGCAGAATCGGAATCATGAGGGTAGAGATTCCGCTGGCTATCTCGGAGACGACAATCGTGCGCCAATACCCGAAACGATCAACGAGCGTACCGCCAAGTACACCTGTGACAATCAACGGGATCGTTCCGATAGCCACGGTGAGTGCCGTGTTTGTTGCGCTTCCCGTAGTCGCTAACACGAACCATGGAATGGCCAGTGATGCCAGAAAATTTCCCAGGCGAGAAATGGTAGCCGACACCAAAAATGCGATGAGCGGGTTGGTATACGTAGGTTTGCGGGTGTCTTGAGTTAATGCTGAATTCGACAAAAAATCGTCCTGATCCAGCCCCCAGTTTCGGTGCCCCGCATTGTTTGCGAGGCGTGATCTCGATCAGACACATCCCAAATAAGGAATACAGCCCTGTCCGATCTCGACCAAAATACCACATGACTATAGCGTTTGGGATGAGTGCTCACCACTGGTGCCGCTTGAGCCTTGGTCGACCTACTCCTCTATCAGGCGGATATTCGGGTGGTCGGCGATGATTTCCAGGATGATATCGAAATACGTGGGATGCCCCGCTCGCTCCAGATTCTCCAGGTCTTGCTGGATTTTGGCGATATTGAACCGCGTTGGCTGATCCAGCTTGGCGCTAAGGTGACGATGCATGGCATCGTATCCCAAATCGGACCGGCTCTTCTCGAAATTTCGCCAGATCAGATCTAGTTCCTCGGCTCCACGAATTGGTCCGAATCCTCCATGAAGCACGTCATTGAGAGCATCGAGGCTTTGGCCGATCTTCCAATCCTCGTCTTCCATGAAGATGCGGTTGATTTCGTCGTAGAAGGTTGGGATATCGTGGAATCGCTCACCATCGATATGAATCCGCGTTCTTGGCATCCATAACCTCTTTCACCCGGAACTGTATCGGTTGATTCTAATCAAACATTAGCATTTATCTCAGATAGCGCGATAATGAGTCTGTTGCCGCGGTGAACATCGCGCAGTGTCATGAGGAAGATTAGAGGCTCCAACGAATGCAACCAGGTCAGGTACATACAATTCAGCAACATGTGGAAGTTAACTACGACTTTCCAGTTCATTTCACAGATAACGCATTTTCAATCGACAACCCCATCATCCGCGATCTTTGTAAGCCATCTGAAGGCAGAAGTGCTGCCAAGGTGCTGGTCGTGCTGGATGCTGGCGTGTCTGATGCTAATCCCACAATGATTGGCGATATCAGAGCCTATTTCTCAGCGAAAGACAGCCTTGCTGAATTGGTTCAGGAGCCGTTGCTCACGAGTGGCGGTGAGGCCATCAAGAACGATCTCACCTCGGTATCGGAAATCCTCACTGCCATCGAGCATCACGGTATCGATCGTCACTCCTATGTCATTGCCATTGGCGGCGGCGCCGTACTGGATATGGCCGGGTTCGCAGCTGCAATCGCTCATCGTGGTGTTCGCCTCATTCGCCTTCCCACAACGGTGCTCTCACAGGGTGATTCAGGCGTCGGTGTAAAAAACAGTGTGAACATGTTCGGCAAGAAGAACTTTGTCGGCACATTTGCTCCGCCATACGCGGTGGTGAATGATATTCAACTCCTCACTCGCCTGCCTGAACGCGATTGGCTGGGAGGTATTTCCGAGGCGGTAAAGGTATCCCTGCTTAAGGATGCTGACTTCTTTGCTTACCTGGAAGAGCATGCAGAGGACCTGGTGGCCAGAGATCTGGAAGCCATGCGCTGGGTCGTGTTCCGATCCGCCCAGCTCCACATGCATCACATTGCAAACAGTGGCGATGCTTTCGAGTTTGGAACTTCCCGTCCACTGGATTTCGGGCACTGGTCCGCCCACAAACTTGAGCAGATTTCGAACTACCGATGGCGCCACGGCGAAGCCGTGTCGATTGGCATCGCGCTTGATTCGACATACGCTTACCTGGAGGGGATGCTTCCTGAGGCTGATTGGAAGCGGATTATCCAGGTATTCAGATCGCTGAATCTCCCGATTTTCGCCGAAGAATTCATTACCCACCAGACCGAGGATGGGAATCTGGCCATCCTTGCCGGTCTCAACGAGTTCCGTGAGCATCTTGGTGGCCAACTAACCATTATGCTATTGCACGGTATAGCTCAAGGCGTTGAGGTTCATGAAATGAATGAACGCCAGATTGTTAAAAGTATTGAGCTCCTTCGAGACATGGAGGTCTCCCGGAGCCAGGAAATGGAGAAAAACCATGGCGGCGAACGACAAGAACAGCTGTCTTCTTTCCCAGCAGGAACTCATTGACGGCTTCTTTATGGAATGTCGTACGCGAATATTGGATATCGCTGCGTTTCTCGATCGAATGGATAGAAGTGCCGATGAAAGCGGGAGCGACGATTTCCGCGTAGTTGCGATGAAGAAGGCAATGCAGGTTCTGAACTCCGAAGATCCCGAGCGAGTCGAACGCGTGTTGATGATCTTTAGTGATCAGAACACCGAACTGCTTGAGGAACTTGATCGTAAGGCCGCCTACGGCGCCTCGATTCGGTAAGAAGGAACCCACTCATGGAATACATTGACCTGCACGCTCACATGATTTCGCGATCGACCGATGACTACGAACAGATGGCTCTCGCCGGCTGTATTGCCGTCACCGAGCCGGCATTTTGGGCAGGATACGATCGCCGATCCGCCGATGTCTTTGCTGATTACTTTGATCACATCACTGATTTCGAGCCCAAACGTGCTGCCGAATACGGCATCAAGCACTTTGCCTGGCTTTGCCTGAACCCCAAGGAGGGCGAGGATGCTGAGCTCACCAAACAGGTGCTCAAGCTGATTCCCGAGTTCATCGATCGTCCGAACGTGCTCGGTATCGGCGAGATTGGTTTGAATCGCGTGACCGTGAAGGAGCTCGATTCATTCAAGGCGCATGTCGATCTTGCGGTAGAACTGGATCAGATGATTCATATCCATACGCCGCACCTGGAAGACAAATACAAGGGCACCAAGGTCATCGTGGAAACGCTGGCCAAGGACGGTCGTATTGATCCAAGCCGGGTGATGATCGATCACGCCGAAGAACACACGCTGCCATTGATTCTCGATGCCGGCTTCTGGACGGGTGTCACCCTCTACCCAGTCACCAAAACCACTCCGGGCCGAGCTGTAGATATGTTCGAGCGCTACGGCACCGATCGCATTTGTGTTGCTTCCG
>JAFAEA010000291.1 GCA_023424355.1 Chloroflexota bacterium
CCCTGCACCGTTTGTTGGCAATGCTGGCGGGCCAGATCACAGCAGGCATTGCCCCTTGGCCCTTTGCCGATGACATCGCCAAGGTGAAAGATGTGGTTGATGCCACGCGATTCGATATCGGCCAGTACCGTTTCGAAGGCAGTCAGATTGCCGTGGGTGTCCGAAAGGACAGCGATGCTCATGCCTCGATGACCAGCCCGTCGAACGCGAGCGTTACATGGTCTGGCAACAGCGGCGCGATTTCGCTCTCGCGGCCGAGTTCGTGGCCGACATGGCTCAGGTAAGCTCGCTTTGGTCCGATTTTCTCAATGAATGCCAATGCCTGTTCGAGGTTCATGTGGCCGAAGATCTCTTCCTTCTTCAGCGCAGTGGTGACCAGCACCTCCACGCCTTCGAGTAGCGGCCAGCTTTCATCGGGCAGCGTGTGGATATCGGTGAGGTAGGCAAGATTGCCAAACCGGTAGCCGAGAATCGGGAGCATGCCATGCATCACCGGGATCGGTGTGACCGTGATGCCGGCAACCTCGAATGGTTTGGTGGGATCCACCACATTCAGATCCAGATTCGGCACGGTTCCGTAGCGGTTGCGGATAGGCTCCAGTGTGTAGCCAAACCGTTGTGTGAAATCGGCGACCGCATTCTCCGGCATCCACGCCGGTATGCGTGCTTCCTGGCGAAAGTTGAATGGGCGGAGATCATCGACGCCTGCGGTGTGATCGCTGTGCATGTGGGTGTAGAGCACCGCATCAACGCGCTCCGGCGTGTTGCGCAGTAACTGCTGCCGCAAATCCGGTGAGGTATCGATGAGCAAATGCTTACCCTGTGTATGTATCAGTACGGAGGAGCGGAGTCGCTTATCGTGCTCATCGGGTGAATTACACACCTCGCATGGGCAACCGATGATGGGAACACCACTCGATGTGCCCGTCCCAAGAAACTCCAGCTGAATACTCATGCTTGCTCCCGCACTATGTACCGCGACCTCATCGCGATATCGAAATTCATTGTATCGCTGATGGTCAGTTGCGGACTCGGAAGTTAATCAGAACACAACAAAGCCAACGGCGATTCCTCGCCGTCGGCTTTGGCCGGACTAATTCTGTGCGGTTTGCGTGAGGAAGAAAATCGACCCCGCGGTCACGATATGCATCGCCAGCAGGGTGAACTGGAACGACGAATCGATATCGCGAAGGGTGAACGGCACCATCACCGCGATGATCAGAACTACCAACAGAATGATGGTGAACAGGCGGGATGCGCGTGGCGCGTGCTTCACCAGGTAGGACATGAGCACACCGAACAGTATCACCGGCACCACGGAGGCGAGGATCACGGAAACCAGACTAAATGTCTCAGTGGAATCCGGCATGTCATCCGGAATCCAGCCAGCGGATCGACCAATGAAGTACAAGACAACATTGATCACCAGAGAGGCAACTGCAGCGATGCCGGTAGCGCGCCACACATTGTTATCCTCGCCACTGTTCATGATGTGGCCAGTTTCCTCTTCGTCGTGATTATAGGTAGGATGGTCTCTCATTTTTGAACTCCCCCAGTTCTTACCACTTACACCATGTAACACAGTAACCATTCGCAATCATGGTGCCATCGACTGCTTCACAAGTATGAAATCCGCCCCCGCTGGCTGAAACATTCCTCTGATTGATTCCGGAATCCACCATCAGGTTGATCTGTTGCGTTTGCTACACTGCACACATGATTGTTGCCCGCCACATACGTGGCATCTCCTCCATGATCCCCAGCTACGGGGACCTGCCGTTACTCATCCAACACTGACGCGTGTGAGTAACGGGAGTCTGGCGTCACAACCAACTCCCCGATAGTTTTCGGGAGTTCTTCCTGTGTTCAATCGAATTCGATGGCAACGTGGCGATTTGTGGCGCCACGCAGATTTTCTGAATGTGTGGTCGGCAGAAACCATCAGCGCCTTTGGTGGACAGATCAGCACCTTCGCGATTCCGCTGATCGCGGCTGTGACGCTGGATGCCTCACCACTGGAGATGGGGATTCTGGCTGCGGCCGGGCGGGCTCCGCAACTGGCGCTCGGCTTTATTGCCGGTGCCTGGGTGGATAGAATCCCGCGCAAACCGATCATGGTGGTAACGGATCTGGGCAGAATGTTGGCCAGCGCCATCATTCCGATCGCGGCGCTCAATGGCAATCTCGGTTTTGCTGTGTTGCTGACTGTTGCGCTGCTCACCGGTATGCAATCCGTATTCTTCGGAGCGGCGTGGGCCGCGATTCTGCCAGGACTGGTAGGGAAAGCCCACCTCACCGATGCCACCAGTAAACTGATGGGAAGTGCGTCGCTGGCGCAGGTGTTGGGTCCTGCCCTGGGCGGGCTCATCGTCGGCACCGTGGGTGGACCCGAAGCGATGTGGATTCCCGTGGTCACCTTTGGCGCATCGGCCTGGTTTCTGTGGCGCATCCGCAAACCAGAAGCGCGACCAGACCGCACCAAAAGCGCCACCTCCATGTGGATGGAGGTGCGCGAAGGCCTGGTGGAACTTTGGCGCGAGCCGGTGGTTCGGGCGCTGATGAACAGCGCAATCGTGCTTGATTTCGGCGGCTTCATCTTCCTTTCGGTCTATGTGCTGTTCATGACGCACGATCTCGGGCTCAGCAGTCAGGGTATCGGCCTCGTGTACGCAAGTGGCGGAGTGGGAGCGCTGATCGGCACGGTGATCGCCCCGATGGTGGCGCGCAGATTCGGCGTCGGAGCATCGATCCTGATCGGCGCGGCTGCCTTCGGACTCGCCAACCTACCGGTTCCGCTGGCGTTCTACTTTCCGGATATCGCCTTACCAGCCGTGGTGTTCGCGGAGACTGCGGCATGGATGAGTCTGATGATCTTCAACGTCAACAGGTTCGCCTTGCGACAGGCAATTACGCCAGATCAACTGCGCGGAAGAATCGCAGCATCATCGACAACGATGATTTCGACTGCCGCCATGTTAGGATCGCTCGCCGGAGGCATCATCGCCGAGATTTTCAGTGTCCATTTCGCGCTGTATGTGGGCATTGTGATCATGGCGATGGCGGCCATTTGGGTGTGGCGATCGCCGGTGCCAGGCATCGTCGATTTTCCCGACGATATCTAGCAAATTGACCACCGAAATCCATTCCAATTCGGTGGTCGTTTTGCTATTATCTGGCGAGCATTCCGGATTCGCCGACAATGCACTTCTTACATTTAACGGAAAACGCACGTGGAATCGATTCGTCGCGCCATTGGTGGGCGCTCATCGTTGTGGTCTAATGCCGATTTCATCCGCTTCTGGACGGGCGAGACCATTGCCAATTTTGGCGGCCATCTCGGTGCCATCGCCCTGCCAATTATCGCAGCGGTGACGCTCGGCGCTACTCCTTTTGAGATGGGTTTGCTCAGCGCCAGTACGCAGCTGCCGCGCATGGTGGTCGGCATCTTCGCCGGTACCTGGGTGGATCAGCGCAAGCGACGGCCCATTATGATCTGGGTGAATGTGGCACGCGCGGCTACATTGCTCATGATCCCCATCACCTCGCTCTTCGGCATTCTCACCTTCCCGCTTCTGCTCACCGTTTCGATTCTGCTGGGCATCTTCGGAATCGTGTTCGATTCGGCCTGGAGTGCGATGGTTCCGAACCTGGTGGATCGTGAAGATCTGGCCGATGCCAACGGCAAACTGTGGGCAAGCATGAGCCTTGCACAGATTGTGGGTCCGGCGCTCGCAGGTACCCTCATCGCGTGGCTCACCGGTCCGAATGTGCTGGCGCTTACCTCCATCGCTTTGCTGGTGGCGGCGTGGTACATGAAGCAAATCCAGCGGCCCGAGCCAGACGTGCAGCCATCGGTGCACGCCGGCCCGGCCGAGATGATTCGCAACATCCGCGAAGGCTATGCAGAACTGGTGCGGAATCCGGTGGTGCGTCCGCTCACCACCACGTTGGTTGGTATTAGCTTCGGCTCGGGTGTGTTCGCGGCGGTGTTCGTGCTGTTCCTGACGAACACCCTGGAGCTTACGACTCGTGGTATCGGCGGCGTTTACGCCGTTGGTGGCCTCGGAGCTCTCGCCGGAAGCATCGTTGCAGCTCCGTTGGCAAAACGATTCGGCTACGGACGCATCATCGCAATCGGTCCATTCATCCAGGGTGGATGCAATTTGCTCTTCACCGTGGCCGTGTTCACACAGAACTTCGGTATTGCGCTGGTTTCGTTGGGATCGTTGGTGGGTTGGATCTTCCTGCAGGCATACGATATCAATCGCTTCAGCCTGAGGCAGGCCGTAACTCGTCCAAACCTGATGGGACGGGTGGCGAGCTCCACCATGACCCTGATTGCAGCGGCCACGATGCTCGGTTCGCTCATCGGCGGTACGGTCGGTGAGATTTGGGGCATCGCGCCAGCTCTGGCTCTTGGTGCGCTCACCCAAATTGCAGCAGGATTCCTGACGCTGAAGTCACCAGTTCCGGCCATCATCGAATTGCCAGCACTGCATGGCACGGAGACAATTCCGGTGGCCGTGGAAAATCCGGCGGAAGGGCTGCTCGAGGCGGTCTAGTCCGCAGCATTCTCCGCATTCAAAGCGAATCTCTTGGTAGCCCGGACGTCGATAGGTTGGTTCCCGTAGTGGTCACAACACTCTGTATTACAGGGGGTTGTGACCACTATAGGTTCATGGAGAATCAGAAGCGCCGGCCCCTCACGCTCAATATCCAAATTACACATGCCATGTATTGTCTCGCCCAGGAATGGGTTGACAGAATCATTGACTTTTCTCAGACATCTCTTTCATAATCGTTTCGGGACCACAGCTAAATAATAGTGATGAGAGGGGGCAGTTCCATGACGGAACAAAACACCTTTGGGCCGATGGCGTTCAAAATGGTGGTGGTCAGCCTTGTGCTTTGGATTGTGCTGATCCCAACATCCATCATTGGCCTTCTCTATAACTCGTGGGGATGGATTTCGTTTGAGCAGTACTACGAGATCCTGGGATCGCCGATCATACAGGACTTCTATTTGAGTCAGTTCTACCGATATCTCGGTTTCGGATGGCTGCTTCTACTCCTGATTGTGCCTGTGATCGTTGCGTTCAGCGTCTCCTCATCGATGGGGCCTGGCGGGGCAAATTCGGAGGACGTATTCATCCTCTCATTCAAGCTCATTGCGATGAATATTGTGTTGATGGCGATATTGAGCCCCATGACGTTTGCCGGGCTGCTCAACAATATCGGCATCCTGCCGGACGAATCGCTTTTTGACTTCCTTGTTTCAGATTTTGTTCAGCAACTCTATGGGCACGAGTACTCATGGATTTGGGTGGTGTTCCCATTCCTGATTTTGGGTCCCATTGTGCTCACTGCGTGCGCCCGTGAATGGCATCAACCAGCACCTAAGATGACTCCTGTCACAGGAAATCCCACTTAAACCGATTTGGATGGAGCCACCAAAATGGCCATTCCAGGCATCCATCGCCGTCGGCGAGGTTACCCGTAGCGCGTGAGGACAACGCAATGAAAACACATCAACTACTTACGTGGGGCGGTGTCGCCCTTGTGATTTTGGGGATCATTCTCATCAAATCCGTTTACAACTACTACTACCCCGGAGATCTGGCTCGAACACTCACTGATCCATGGCCTGCTTACCTGTGCCTGCTTGGTGGCGGGATCATGAGTCTGGCCGGTATTCGCATCAAAGATGGAGAACAGTAATGGAAAACGGACTGGGAATCCTCGTCATTGTTGGATTCGTCGTTGTCTATTTCCTTTGGAAAAAGGCGACCAACGCGGCGGGAAAGAAGTTTACACAGTCAGTTCTGCAGCCCAAAGCCCACAAATCCGGACAGCTGATTACATCCCAAGTCACGACGTATGAAGTCGAAACGTCCAAAGACTCGGTCTATCAGGCGATCAAAAACGGGATTGTCGCAGCTCCAGAACAACCGAAGATGCCCGCAAAACTCTATCTCGACCAGGCAACTGGCTCTACGCTTGCCTACGCCTACGGCAGAATGGGATATCGAGTCGGATTTACCTACGTTATCGCATGTAGACCAAATGGTGACGATGCGACAACAGTCATCTGCGAATTTTCAAAATGGGCGAGGGTGAGCGGGATTGTGCACCACCAGAAGGAAATGAAGCAACTGGTGGCGGGTGTTGAGAGCATCTTGCGGCGACTGGATCCGAATCTGTCCGTCTCGGTTAGTAACGGCAACTAGAGATTCAATCCGCCGGGGTAAACCCTGGCTGAGATTTCCATAAAAGAGGTTACGAATGAATCGATTGTTGATGTTCGCATTCATTCTTCTGGCTCTCCCCTTGCTCTCCGCCTGTTCCGGGGAGAACAAGAGAAGCGTGGAAGCGTATTGCACCACAATGGCGAAACATCGGGATCAATACCTGACAGCCATGGACACTAATGCAGACCTGGCGGGACTCCTGGGAGCGGCCGGGGCAATTGGTGATTTGAAGATCATGTGGGATGCAATGGCGGAAGTTGCACCGGAGGACATTCGCAAGGATACCGAAGCGGTGCGCGATAGCTGGCGTGAAGCTGAAGATGCAGCAATCTCGGGGGACTATCGAAAGCTGTTCGGAAACGCAATCTTCAACTCGGGACCTATTGAGCGAGTGGACGCCTACATCATCGCCAACTGCGATCCATACATCTCATCCCCTCATGGCATTGAAGTTGGGTGGTCACATCAGGAGAGGCTACAAACGACCAGCAATCGAGACTGGAACAACGGAAGCAAACGGACCACGAAAATTGAGAGGTCCCCTGATCGCCTATTTGGCGATCAGGGTTACTCCTAAGTGTCAGTGCCTGGAGGGGGAAGTTCGAGGATATCGCTCACCCACTCAAGGTAGATCGCAGCATAACGCCGCAATACCGATTGGAGCCACGCCGGCGAAGTCTCATCCTGTATCGACCGCAGGATATTGGTACCAGCGTGCCGAACGATCAGCCCGATTTTATCCGAGTAGACGGACGACGGGCGAGGTCCACCTTCCAATCGTAACGTCGGCAATGCAGTGATCAGATCGTGATCAGGATGGCCAATGCCGGCGTGGGCCCAATCGCCAAATCGAACCTGCCCCTGCGGATAAAGGCAGAGGTTATCACTACGAACATCGCCATGAACCAGACTTCGGCCCTGCTCAATAACGCCCTGCCCTGCAGCTTCGATGGCAGGACCATGATTTTCGATCCACTTGCTGGTGCAGAGTCCCGACTTGGCGAGCCCCGGGTGAGCAATGATCTCGTCCCATACCATCGGCGGCTCAGGCACGAGGGGAAGTCCGCTTTCCGGGTGAACATCGCGCAGCCGATCGAGCGTGGCAATCACAGCGTCGATATCGCCCTCGCGCCAATGCACTTCACCGGTGCCGGCCGGCCAGTAGCCTGCGGACATGTCCTCCATCACCAGAGTCGGGAACTCTTCATCGATCCAATCGATGATATTCGGACCGAATTCCGGAGCTGCCACTGTGAGTGCTTTGCCTTCATTGATGAGCCAGGCGGTGGTGTCGGCATCGGTAGCAGCCTTGACGAAAGCGGAGGTGTTATCGCTGAACTGCACCACCCAGCGCTCGGTGGCGCTTAGTCCACACTCCGGGCGTTCCCAGTGGACCGGGCGCCTTTGGAGCCTTTGCCCCACGAGATTGAGAACAGGAGGAGTGGTATTCACCATTAAGAACCCCTACTCGAAGAGCGGCAGATGCTCGACGGCGGCGAGTTCGCCCAGTGTCCATTCGCCGTTTTCGAAAGAGGCGTAGGTGCAACTGGCGTTCGGAATCGTAATTCCGGCTTTCGCCTTGTCGTGGTTGGACATCACCCGGATAGCCGCGCGAATCCA